>NZ_VTFS01000004.1 GCF_009671245.1 Marinicella rhabdoformis | reverse complement strand
GGTGTACAAAAAACTGCGGAAGTATGAGCAGTAAAAAACTTAACAAGCGCCTGCAATCTGACCTCCGGCCAATGGCGCCTTTTGTGCAAAAAACCGCACAAAAGGCGCCATTGGCCTCCGGCAGTTGAGGCGGGCGTTAGCCACATCTACTTATGAAGAGCATATTGGGAATATTGGTTCTAGTGGTAGTCTTGGGTTTCGCTAGATACCCCGTCCATCCTATCGAGGGAAAAATTAGAAGCATTCGTATAGAGTTCGTTGATACGGAATTTAAAAAGCGTACCGTTTTACTTGAAGATGACTTCGCAATAAATCAGTTGAAAGAGGCCTGCGGGCGGCAGTGGTATCACATATTTCCACTTGTATCAAACGAGGGGCATCCATCGTATATACTCACAATAGTCTTCGATGACGGTACATCTAATAAGCTTTATGTAGATCAAGACGAGGTTGGTATGGCCAGCAATAAGAATTCTAAAATCTATTTGTACTTAAACGGGCACTATGGCTAACAAGTTGCTCCATTTGACGCAGCGGTCTACGCTCCATTTTGTGCATTCGCTCCGCTCATTGTTGCACAAAATTCCACTACAACCGCTGCGCAAATGAGCAAGGCGCAAAAAAACTTCAAACCAAAAAAGGCGCCCATTGGACGCCTTTTCTTTTTATTGAATCTTACGTCTTAATCTAAAAACTCAGTCCAACCATTGGTCCATGCAGTGGCTTGGTTTTTGAATGCACCTATGTAAGTCACTTTGTCAAAGAAAGGACCCCATTTTTCAGCATCCATCATCATGGCGGCAGGAGAATCTGCTGTAGGGTAAATACCCATCAACATAGGGTCTGCAACCATGTTACCAGGTTGTGCTTCGAAGAAAGATTGTACAGTGAATGCATCACCGTCTTCTTCTTCAAAATTCACATCACAACTGATGGTGGTGTTTTCCATAGTCAAAGTACCGGTCAATGCTTGTGGTGTACCTGCGGCATCAAAAGTGGCACCTGAGTCGATGTCTAAACATTTTTCAAAGCCAGTCACAATGGTGTTAGTGAAGTTGGCACCTGTACCGCGACGTAAAACCATACCTGTGGTTGTTTTGTCATCAGACGGTCCACCAATAAATGTGGCATTAGCAATCATAGGCATAGAGCGTGGTGTGGCTTCGTTGTTGCCTTCGAAGTTATCTGCTTCGATACCACGTTCTTTTACAGCAGATGCGCTTGGGTCTTGTTTAACCAAGACATACTGTAAGTTACCTTGCCAGCCGTGTGTCCAATCTAAAGAATCATCTTTGATAGAAGTTAAAACCAAGTGCTTGGCATTGGCCGTACCACCGTAAAATTCTATGCCATCATCTTCGTTGGCATGGATTTGAATGTAGTCCAAAACAGTACCAGAACCGGCACCTTGAACAGCCAAACCATTCAACTCGTCTTCGTCATTGATTCTGTAACCACCGAACTGGATGCGAACGTACTTAATTACGCCACTTGAATCAGTAGGGTCGTCACCACCGTATAAGCCAGATCCACCTTCACCAACAGCTTCACACTGTCCAAACGGCACTGAATCATCACAGATATTCAATGGTGCACGACCAGAAATCACCAAACCACCCCAGTTACCGGCGCCAGCTTCTGGAGCTGATGCGTTGTAAGGGCCTGTGAAAACGATAGGCGCTTTGGCTGTGCCTTCAGCGAAGATTTTAGAACCGCGTTGTACAGCCAAGAAATCGTTACCTGAAACGCCCAATACACGTGTACCTGGCTCAATGGTCAAGTTACCTGTTGTGCCGCCATCTTCACCGACGAATACACCACCGTTCAATACCCAGTTGGTGTCGTTGGTTAATGTTTTGTCGCCAGTCAAAGTACCCTGAATAACACAGGTTTTAGGCTGTTGAGCCGCTGTCGCAAATGAAGGACAAGATGTGAAAGTTGTTTGGTAAGGGCAAGCTGAAATGTCACGGGCATAGCCTGTGATTTCATCAAAAGGTGTCAAGTCAAAGTTTGAAGTGCTTTGACCAACAAAAGTGCTGTCGATGCCGCTGATGTCAACAGAGATGCTGCGACAGTTGTTCACTTCCATGGTCATGGTGCCAAAAGAAGCCACGTCACGAGATGAAGCGCCATCAAAAGAACCTCCGGTGACTGACAACAAATCAAAGTTCAAAGTTGATTCGCCTGCTTGTACATCTAAATCTTGACCCACAACCCAAAATGGATTGCCATTGTCGTCATATACATAGCCCGATACAAAGAAAGAACCTTTTTCAGGTCCAACTTTCATGTAATCCAATGACCAACCTTGACCACCGTCAATATCAGTTCTGTACCATTGGCCTTCAAACAATGCGTCAACATTGATCGCTTGCGCAGTCGATGCTGCGAATAATCCGCCCAAAACAGCGGCTTTAATGGGTGTCATTTTCATGTCAATAACCTCAGTGATAAATCAAATAAAACGCCCATGTTAGGAACTGACTGTGTCAAATGTGTGACTCATTCATGAAGATTGTGTGACAGTGAATACCTCTATTCATTATATATAGCAAGGGGTTTTAATTTTTACGAAAATGTTTCAAAGGTCACTGAATTGTCACATTCGCTTCATAGAATTGGCTCAAATTTTATGAAAATGATTCCATCATGACTTTATTAAACCAATCCCAAAGAACTGTAAAAGGCAAAGTATTGAAAATGTCTTTGCTGGCTCTGATGTCAGTCAGTTCAACTGCATCTGTGGCTGACAGCAGTGCCCAAAAAAATGACGAACAGATGATTCAAAACTTGATCGAATTGCGTGGACAAGTTGAAGATTTACAAGCTGAATTGCAAATCATGAAAGCTGAGCACACACAATCCATGACGTACTTGAATACACGAAAAACAGAACTGGAAGCCAACTTAGACAGGAAGCAGTTGCAAAGCAAGCAGTCGCAAGCAGAGCTGGTGAAGCTGCAAGAAAAAATCAAATCCTTGGGTGCAGATTCTGAACAAATGATTCCAGATGTGGTGGCCTATGCTGCCAGTATCAAACAAGGGATTGAATTCGGTATTCCATTTAAGGTTTTGGAAAGGACGTCGGTTGTTGAAGGTATTGAACGTGATTTAGAAGGCAGAAAAATCACATCACAACACGCCATCAACCGCTTGTGGGCTTTTTTAGAAGATGAAATGCGTTTGGCCAAAGAGAATGCCATTTACTCACAAACGGTACAGTTGAATGGCAAAAATGTATTGGTTGATGTGGCGAAATTAGGCACGGTGATGATGTATTTCAAAACCCGTGACAATATATACGGTCAAGCGGTGCGTCAAGGACAGGGCTGGACGTTCAATGTGTTTGATAACGCCTCTGATGCAGAAGCTGTTGCAGTTTTATTCGATTCATTGAAAAAGCAAATCAGACAAGGCTTGTTTACTTTGCCTTTAGATTTAAAAACAACAAACGTGCAGTCGCAAAGTTGATAGGAGATCATCATGAAAAAATTCATTATCATTATATTGTTGACCCTGAGTTTGACGACTTGGGCACAGGACGACACGAATGAGGAGGCGGCTGCTGCGGCAGCAGTTCAAGCACCACCCATTCCACAGGCTGACGAAGCCAAATCTCAAGCTGATATTCAACTGGCATATAAAAAAGAGTATGCGTTCTTGAGCGGTCAGGTTGCGAATATTCAAAAGCGAATCAAAGCGTATGGTTCAGAAGTCAAAATAGAAAAAAGACAAATTGAAGCAGAAATTTCATCTTTAGAAAATCAATTGTTAAACGCTGAAACTGAAGCTTCAGCTTTAGAAGATGAAATTTATGAGATTCAAAGAAACTCAGAGTCAGCTCAAGACAACCAAGGCTTAATGGATTCAACCATCATTCAAGCATCTTCAACCATGACCGAGTATGGTTTTGAAGGTTTTGATGACAACAACAGAGAAAATTCAAACAGATTGGCAGACTTAGAGAAAATGGCTGAGTTGATTAATCAAGCCAATGCTTTGATTAAAAAACAAGCCACCATCACCAAAAGCAAAGGCGAGTTTTTTCTCCCCAATGGTACCAAAGTCAAGGGTGATATCTTGAATGTCGGACAAGTGGCATCCTACGGTCACAGTGCACAAGGTGGCGGCGTTTTGGCACCGGCTGGTGAAAACCAATTCAAGGTTTGGGCTGACAATGACCAAGCATTGAATGCAGATGTTTTCAATGGAAGTTCAGCGGGTATGCTGCCCATATTTTTATACGAATCTTCAATCAAAGCGATAGAAGAAAAACAAGGAAAGACAGTTTTATCAGTGATTAACTCAGGGGGTATGATCGCTTGGATCATCACCGTTTTGGGTTTGTTTGCGCTGTTGTTGATCATCATGCGCATAGGTTTCTTGAAAAGTGCTTCGGCGAGTACCGAAAAATTATTGGCTCATGTGGTTGAAAAAATCAAAGCGGGTGACCTTAAAGCGGCCATCACATACGCCGGCTCAAAATCTTCATCTTCGGCACGTGTCCTGTTGTCGGCTTTGCGCAACTTGAACCGTGATCGTGACCATTTGGAAGACATCATTTCAGAATCTATATTGCATGAATCAGCACAATTGAATCGCTTTGGTTCATTGATCATGGTGGTGGCGACTGTGGCGCCATTATTGGGGCTTTTGGGTACCGTTACAGGCATGATATCGACTTTTGACATCATTACAGAGTTTGGTACGGGTGATCCGAAATTGTTGTCCAGTGGCATTTCTATTGCCTTGGTAACCACCGAAGTCGGTTTGGCTGTGGCGATTCCTGCCTTGATGTTTGGCAACATTTTGTCCGGCTGGGCAGAGCGCATCAAGGATGACATGGAAAAAGCGGCTTTGCGTGCCATCAATGTCTATCAAAAAGTAGCCGAGTAACTTGTTATGAATGTGTTTCAAGATGTTTGGGGGTATTTGGAATCGGGTGGTTATGTGATGCCGCCCTTGTTCATCATTACCGTGGTGTTGTGGTGGACTTTGGGTTACCGAATGATGTCGTTGCAGCGCGGTACGGTTCGTGGCACCAGAAACTTGGTTTACCGATACATGCATGGCAAATTACCATCAAAAAGCAATGGCGTATTGGTGCGTGCATTGTCCAAAGGTATGGCATTGCGCAAAGAGAATTTGCCGCATTTGCGAAGACATTTAGATGATGCTTTTGTTGATGAAGACCGAGAAATCAGAAAATACAAAGTGTTAATCACCACCTTGGTTTTGGTGGCTCCTTTGCTGGGCTTATTGGGTACGGTATCGGGCATGATTGAAACCTTCGATTCATTGGGTGACATGTCTTTATTTTCACAATCAGGTGGCATTGCAGGTGGCATTTCACAGGCATTAATTACGACGCAGATGGGTCTGGCAGTATCTATTCCAGGCTTGATTGTGAATGGCATTTTGGACAAAAAACAGAAACAACTTGAAATTGACTTGGCGCAATTGAAAGACTTTTTATGCAGCCCAATTCCGGGTTTGGAGGCGTAACATGCGTTACAGAGAAAGCAAAGAAACGGTACAAGATTTGAACATATCACCTTTGATAGACATGGTGTTTATTCTGCTGATTTTCTTTATGGTCAGCACCACTTTCGTCAAAGACATGAAGCTGGAATTGGATCGCCCATCGGCATCAAGTGCCACAACAGCTTCTACCAAAGCAATCCGTTTGTACATTGACAACGCCGGTGAGGTTTATATGGATGGGGAAAGCATTCGAATTTGGGTGATTCAATCACGATTGCGTGATTTATTAAAAACCAAAACCCAGAAATCTGTTTTGGTGGTAACTGATGAAAATGTGCCCTCAGGTAAGTTGGTTGAAGTGGTGGATCAAGCACGATTGGCCGGCGCTTCTGATGTCGGTGTGGCCACTGAAAAAGAAGTTGGGGCTGGTTGATGAACACAGCAATAAGTAGGACCCAAAATATCAAGAAAAACGCGGTGGCTTTTGGTTCTATGGTGTTTGGTACGGTTTTGGTTTTGGGCACGTTGATATTGATCAATGACTCCAAAGAGCACATGGAGGCGGTGAAAAACGGTCAAGGCGTGAACATCAAAATTCAGCGCCAGAAACCCAAAGCGAAGCAAGAAGTGAAACGCGTCAAGCCCAAGCCAAAACCTAAACGCACACGTTCTGCACCGCCTGCACCGGTTTTGGGGCTAAACAGTCAGTTGTCGGGTTTGGATTTGGGTTTGCCAGACTTTTCTATGGACGGTTTGAATGGTCTTGATGGTGATTTGTTGGGTTCAGCTGCCGGTGTGGTGATGACCGATGACACCGTGGATCAAGCCGTCAAAGCCGTGGTGCAGACACCCATGATGTATCCGCCGCGTGCACGTGCCAAGGGTATTGAAGGCTATGTGGTGTTCTCGTTGTTGATAGGTATTACGGGTGAAATTGAACAAATTAAAATCATTGAATCGCACCCAGAAGGTGTTTTTGATGAAGTGGCAACACAAGGTGTCAACGCTTGGAAATTTGAACCTGCCCAATACCAAGGCCAATCGGTGAAGTCTTGGGCCAAACAGCGCATTCGCTTTGATTTGAGTTAAGCATGAAAAAATTAGGATTATTATTGTACCTGTTATTATGTGTAATCACAGCACAAGCAGCTGAAGAAAGTGTTTCAGATGTGGATTATTTAGAACTGGCCTCTTTGATGCTCAAAGACGGTAATTTAGACCGTGCAACTCAGGCACTTTCCCAGGTGGATTTAAGCGAAGAGGGGATCAATGTTCAAAGGTTTTATGTGCTGACAGGTTTGTTGTCGGTTAGACAGGCCAAGCATCAGGAAGCGATCGATGCGTTCACACAGGCCAAACAAGCTGGCCCCGTGGATTCAGTTATCAATGTGTATTTGGCTCAAGCGGCTTATTCGATTCAAAATTACGCTTTGGTGATTGAATCTTTGGACAGTGCCGGTACAGCAGTGGAACGCATTCCTTCGGTTTATCATATGCGTGCACAAAGCCATTGGTTAATGAAGCAGCACGCCATGGCTTTGGCGGTGATGGACCAAGCCAGCCTGGTGTTTCCGGAAGAGTCAGGCTTTATGCGTCGCAAGATTTTTTACTTGATCGAATTGGGCATGAACAGCACAGCTGCAGAATTGGGCGCTGATTATCTGACTCGATACAATGCAGAAGCCAGTGATTATGTGGCGATTGGGAATGCTTTGCGCCAATCAGATAAGGGTACGGGTGACCTCAATATGGCACTTCAGTTCCTAGAAAAAGCCCGATTGATGTTCCCACAAAATGCTGATGTCGCCAAATCTTTGGCAGCTGCTTATATTAAAAATGAAGCCTATCATTCAGCAGCAAAAATTGTTCATGATTTGGCTCTCACTGACAATGGTTTGATCAGTGAAGCTGCAGAATTGTACCGTCGGGCAGGACAATTATTTATGGCATTGACGCTCAATGGATTGATCGAAGATCAGGAACAGAAGTTGACCCAACGTTTGGCTTTGTTGATTGAATTGGAAAATTTCGAGCAAGCAGCCGCCATGGAACAGGATATTCTGAGGGTACGAATCGACCAAGATGAAAACATCAAGTATGCCTTGGCTTATGCCTTGTTTAAGGTTGGTAATTACCGACAATCAGAACATTATTTGGGACAAATTACCGACACACAATTGTTCCAAAAAACCGTAGAAATCAGAAAAATTATCGCAGATTGCGAAGCAGAAAGCTGGCGTTGTTAACAACGCTTCGAGGTCATTATGAAACCCTTAACTTTAATATTATGCCTTTTGCTTTTGGCATTAAATACCCAAGTTCATGCAGAAAAAGAGCCCAATGCACAAGTCACCTTTTATGTGTTTTTAACAGGTGGGCCTTTAAGTCACATCGACGTGTATGGAGGTGGAAAAATTTTAGGTCAAACCGATGCTTTTGGCCGAGTACAATTGTCATTGCCCGCGGGTGCTCATGCTTTGGTGATGCAGTCTGAAGGTGACTTTGTCTATCAACATGACATCACATTAAGAGCCAATGAAATTGTTCAAGTGTTGGTGGATTTCAAAGTCAAAGGCGAGGAGCCCTTGGTGGACACAGAATCTTCGATAGACCAAGAATCGGTGTCCCCAGCTCCAGAAATGACAGAGGAAAAAGAAGCTGTAGTGGTAGATTTTTTTGGACAAATCACCTCCGCAGAAGGGCAAAAGGGCATCAAAGGTGCAAAGGTTTTCATCAGTGGTTTGTCCGATCACCTGGTGACTGATGAGCAAGGTAAATTCAAAACTCGCTTGAATGCAGGCACTTTTAATATTTCTGTTTTGCATGCGCATTTCAACAGCCAGATCAAAAACAATGTGGCACTGACTGAAGCGGCTAATGTGCTGAATATCGAATTGACGCCTGCGGGTTCTGAATTGCCAGAATTTGTCGTGGTTGAGCCTTATATTGAAGGTTCATTGGCATCGGTTTTGGAAGAACGTCGTTCAAATAACTCGGTCGCCAATTACCTGAGTATGGAACAAATATCCAAGTCAGGTGACTCAGATGCGGCAGGCGCTTTGAAGCGGGTAACGGGTTTGACTTTGGTGGACGGTAAATTTATTTTTATTCGCGGTTTGGGTGAACGTTATTCCAGCACCTTGTTAAATGGTGCCAACATGCCCAGTCCAGATCCAACACGCCGTGTGGTGCCATTGGATTTATTTCCTACAGGCATCATCCAAAGTATTGAAGTACAAAAGGGTTACAACGCGTCATTGCCAGCTGAGTTTGGCGGTGGTTCGGTGATCTTAGAAACCATCAAAATACCCGATGATAATTTTCTCGGCATGGGCTTGTCTTATGGTAACAACACACAAACCAGTGGCAAAGATGGATTGAAGGGCAACAAAGGCGGTAAAGATTGGACTGGCTTTGATGACGGTTCTCGTCGCATGCCAAGGGCTTTGCTTGATGCCACCGAAGGAGATACAGAGCTCAGGCCATCTAACCCGTTTTTTGCAGGTGGTTATGCACCTGAGGAGTTGGAGGCCATCGGTGAGTCATTGCACAGTGATTACGATTTGCGATACAGCACCATCGACCCGAACCTTGGTTTGGATGTTGCTGGCGGAATGCGTTTTGACCTTGATTCTGGTGTGGTTTTAGGTTTTTCATCGGCGTTGGAATATGGCAGTGACTACCAAACCAGAGAAGAGCTTAGGCGCTCATATGTGGCGTCAGGTGATGAGTTGATATTAGATGCCGAAGAATTGTCTGACACCACCAAACGCAACATCAATGCTTCGTTGTTCACCACCCTGGGTGCTGAGCTGAGCGAGCAGCACATGGTTTCGGCCAACTTGATGTGGTTGCGCAGCACGGAAAATTTTAATGAAATAGCCGAAGGTTTCAATGAAGATTTGGGTAATTCCCGTCGGATTTATGAATTACGCTGGACTGAACGTGATTTGGAATCGTTTCAGTTTGCGGGAGAGCACACTTATCCTGTGTTGAATGATTTGAAACTTGATTGGCAATACACCGATTCAACGGCCAATTTTGATGAACCAGACAACCGCATTTACCGATATGATCAACGTGACGAAGGTGATTTTGTTTTTTCAACGCGAAATGACTCAAACTCACGTGTATGGCGTGGCCTCAGTGACATGAGTAAAAACATTCGTTATGACTTGGCATGGCCTTTGAGTATTGGAAGCCACGACTTGCTGTTTAATTTTGGTCAAAACTGGGTTAACAAAGACCGTGATTCTGACATCAGGCGTTTTGTTTTTGAAGACCGTGGCAGTTTAACCAATGAGGCCAACAGCTCAGACCCTTTGAGCCAAATTTTGAATCCTGATTACATCGCCCCCAACGGATATCAATTGATTGAAGTGACGCGCTCAACTGATAACTACTTTGCTGCATTGGACATCAAAGCCAGCTATTTAAGCATCGATTATGCCTTCAAAGAAAACTTCCGCGTCACTGCGGGCGTGCGCGAAGAACGTTTTGATCAATCTGTGACGACATTCCAGTTATTTGATCCCGATGCCAGTCCTGTGGTTTCAGGCTTGAGTGACAGCGACTATTTTCCCGCCTTTTCATCGACTTTTGTTTGGAATAAGCACCAGTTCAGGTTGAACTACTCAGAAACAGCGGCCAGGCCAGACTTCAAAGAATTGTCGCCTGCACAGTTTAAAGACCCAGTTTTTAACCGCAATGTCATCGGTAATCCAGAACTTGAGGTCGGCAAGATTAAGCATTACGACCTGCGGTGGGATATGTATTTTTCAGCCGGTGAGTTTGTTTCATTAAGTTTTTTCTATAAGGAATTCATCAACCCAATCGAAATGATTATTCTACCCGGTGCTTCTGGTATCATCAGTTTTGATAATGCTGACTTTGCTGAAAACTCAGGTGTGGAACTGGAATTTTTCAAAGACTTTTCATTCATCAGTGAAGCATTGTCAGACCTTTATTTAAGCACCAACTTTGCCTATATTGATTCTGAAATCACCCTCAGTACAGACCGAGCTGGCAGCCAAACCAATAACACCAGACCATTGCAAGGACAGTCGCCTTATGTGGTTAATGTGCAAATTGGTTATGACAACAAAGAAAAGGGCATCAATGCTTCCCTGTTATTCAATGTGTTTGGTGAGCGTATTTCAGAAGCAGGCACCTCAGGTTCGCCCGATGTTTATGAGCAGCCCTTCCGTCAATTGGATTTTGTTTACAGCCAAAAATTTGCTGATCGCTGGAAAATCAGCTTCAAAGCCAAAAACCTACTTGACGATGAAGTGGAATTCCTACAAGGGGATGCCATCACACGACAATACAAAAAAGGCCGAACATTTGGCTTGGGTGTGTCTTATGACTTTTATTAAAGATAAACTTCCTTGAAACAAATAGGTATGACAGCTTAAAACATGTGATACGCTGATTCTTTTCTTGTTTGAATCTGGGTGCTCTGCTTGTGATGAAAAAAGTATTGAAATTTGGCTTGTGGTTGCTTTTTCTGCTGATTGTGGTTTCAGCAGTTTATATAATTATTCATTGGGTGCCAGACCGTTCTGTTGATGATTTGAAGGCTAAGTGGGCACAACCACCTTCGCAGTTCATATCAGTTGCTGGCATGGGTGTTCATCTTAGAGATGAAGGTCCAAGAAACGATAAAACACCGATTGTCTTATTACATGGCACCAGTGCGTCCTTACACACTTGGGATGGTTGGGTCGATGCCTTAAAGGGAGAGCGAAGGGTGATTCGGTTTGACCTACCAGGGTTTGGTCTGACCGGGCCAGATACAAAAAATGACTACACGATTGAAAATTATGCACACACCATCATGGCGGTGCTTGATCATTTGCAGGTAGAGCGCAGTATGATAGTCGGCAATTCATTGGGTGGGCATATCGCATGGTTCACGGCCTTATTGAACCCGAGTCGTTTTGATGGTTTGGTGCTGGTTGATGCCACTGGCTATCCTTTTAAACCTGAATCAGTTCCCATCGGCTTCATGATTGCTAGAATTCCCTTGTTGAATCAATTGATGGAAAATGTGTTGCCGAGAAGTATTGTTGAAAGCAGTGTCAAAAATGTCTATGCCAATCCCGATTTGGTCTCAGAGGAATTGGTGTCGCGGTATTTTGATTTGACTACTCGAGTCGGTAACAGGAAAGCACTGGCTTTTAGATTAAAACAAATGAAACCAGGAACACATGCGCATCGTATAAAAGAGTTAAAATTGCCAACGCTGATTATGTGGGGTGAGCATGACCGTTTGATTCCACCTGAAATTGGAGACCTTTTTCATCAAGACATTGTAGGCAGTCAGTTGGTGCGTTTTGAACACCTTGGGCATGTGCCTCAAGAAGAAGACCCTGCTGCAACCGTTGCGGTTTTTAAACAATTTTTGACTCAATTTGAATGAAGTGATGTTGTAAGAAGTCTTTTATTTGGTTTTGTCTTCTTTCTTTAATCGACCGGCTTTGCGTAATGCTTCACGCAACAGGTATTCAATTTCAGCATTGACACTGCGCAAATCATCAGCAGCCCATTTTTGGACTGCTGATAATATTTCCTCATTGATTCTGAGGGGGAATGATTTCTTTTTAGCCATACGATGCTATTGATTCAAAGGTTAATAGAGGCTGCCAGAATTAACCACTGGTTTGACATTTTCTTCACCACACAAGACCACCAATAAGTTACTCACCATAGCCGCTTTGCGTTCGTCATCAAGGTCAATGATTTGTTTTTCGCTTAATTGTGACAAAGCAATTTCAACCATGCCCACTGCGCCAGTAACAATCTGCGTTCGAGCGGCGACAATGGCTTGGGCTTGTTGCCTTTTCAACATTGACGCGGCAATCTCCTGTGCGTAAGCCAAATGTGAAATCCTCGCTTCAATCACTTGAACGCCGGCTTTGTCCAAACGGTCTTGCACTTCTTTTTGTAGCAGGTCGGCTATGGCTTGTGGGTCAGAGCGCAAAGTGATTTTTTCGTCATTGTGTGATTCATAAGGGTGTGCTGTGGCTAAATTCCTTAAAGCCGCTTCGGTTTGGATATGAACAAAAGATTCATAGTCGTCGACCTCAAAAATGGCTTCAGCAGTGTCCACCACTTTCCAAACCACCACAGTGGCTATTTCAATTGGGTTGCCTGCACTGTCATTGACTTTTAACTGCCCACTTTCAAAATTCCTGACACGCAAAGAGACGGCTTTTTTGGCATAAAAGGGATTGGCCCATTTCAAGCCAGGTTGGGTCACGGTACCTACGTACTTACCAAACAATTGCAGTACTTTTGATTCGTTTGGATTGACCATGAAAAAGCCAATCATCATGATGAGTATCACTGGGGCCATCAATATACACAAAACAATCAGCGGCTTGATTTGGTTTTTACCCGCATAAACCAGCAACAAGATGTCTAGTATTAATGCACCAATAAACAGTAACAGCATCGGAATGCCGGATTTGGTTTCAATTTTTTTCTCTGTGTTCATTTTTGACTCCTACAATCAAGTGATATTATTATGATATCATTATGTACCTTATTTTTCAAAATAAACAGTGAGGAAAGTCATGGTTTATAATATTGAACTGATTCAAGTTTTGGATGGTAAAAGATATGAAGTTGATGTGTTACTTAGTGATCTTGGTTTTTTTGTTACCTTTAAGGGTGCTGGCAGATGAGGAAGTTGTCGTGACAAAAGCATCTGGAGCACAACTAACAGAACAATATTGTACGGCTTGTCATGGCATCAATCGCATCACTGACAGCATGGGTTACAGCCACAAGGATTGGCAAGCATTGACCGCTAGTATGATTGATTTGAATGGCAACCCAAATCAGGCAAGCATTCTTGATTATTTGGCAAAACAATTCCCGCCCAATACGCGTCGACAACCACAACTGATTTCTGGGAACGCCCAAATCGAATTCAAAGAGTGGGTGGTGCCGACTTTAGGCCAGCGTTCACGCGACCCTGTGCAAGCTGAAAATGGCTTGATTTGGTGGGCTGGACAATGGGGTAACTTGGTTGGAAGCATTAATCCAAAAACAGGAGCAATGAAAGAATACCCCTTGCCAGCCAATGCGATGCCGCACTCTGTGACCTTAGGCCCTTCAGGTGGTGTGTGGTATACAGGTAATAAGAATGGAACGGTAGGTAAGTTAAATCCTGAAACAGGTGATATCACTGTTTATCCGATGCCAGATCAAAATGCCAAAGACCCACACACAGCGGTATTTGATGATCAAGGTATTATGTGGTTTACTTTGCAACACAGCAACAAAATTGGTCGTTTAAACCCTAAAATCGGTGAGATAAAATTAGTGGATATGCCGAGATCCGGCTCAAGGCCCTATGGCATCAAAATTGATGCAAACGGTCAACCATGGGTGGCATGTAATGGTAACAACTGTTTGGTGCAGGTTAATCCAGAAACCATGGCACTGACAGAACACCTGTTACCTGATGAAGCAACCAAAGTGAGGCGCATTGATTTTTCCAGTGATGGCATGTTGTGGTATGTTAATTCAAGCCTCGGTCGTTTGGGTCGTTTTGATCCCAAAACCAAACATGTAAAAGAATGGCCGTCACCCAGTGGTCCCAAGTCACACCCTTATGCCATTGTCGTTGTGGATGACATCATTTGGTACAACGAGTCGGGCATGCGGCCAGATGCCTTGGTGCGTTTTGATCCTCAACATGAAACTTTCCAAAGCTGGACAATACCCTCGGGATCATTTTATGCGGGGATCATCAGGCACATGCGAGCGACAAAAGAAGGAAATATTTTGATTCACCAAAGCAGCACCAACAGAATCATTGAAGTGGATATAAAAAGGAATTGAATCAAGATAACTGAGTTGATAAGTGTTTAGATAACAGATAACGACTTTGTGCTGGTGTACAATCACTCTTTTTTTGGTAAGGTTATGTCATGAAATTCAAACTCAAAACTTTGTCAGCCATGTGTCTTTTCGGCCTGACGTTTTCCGTTCAAGCAGGATCAGATTTGGCGAAACAAGCCGAAACCATCAGTAAAAAATACGTCATTGCTGATTTACATGTTGATGTGCCTTACCGTTTGAAAGAAAAGTATGAAGACGTTAGCCAAGCGACCGAAAGCGGTGACTTTGACTATCCTCGCGCTAAAAAAGGTGGACTGGATGCGCCTTTTATGTCGATTTATATCCCTGCCAGCATTGAAGCGGAAGGGGGTGACAGCACAGCCGTTGCCAATGAGTTGATTGATGGCGTTGAAAAAATGGTGGCACAATCACCAGATAAATTCGCCTTAGCGACATCGCCAACACAAGTGAAAGCCAATTTCAAAGAGGGGTTGATTTCTTTGCCTTTGGGTATGGAAAACGGTTCTCCAATTGCCGGCAGCATGGATAACTTAAAACATTTCTATGACCGTGGCATCCGATACATCACATTGTCACACTCTTTGAGTAACCACATTTCAGATTCTTCATATGATGAAAAGCGACCTGCACAAGGTTTGACTGATTTCGGTAAAAAGTTGGTCACAGCAATGAATAACATCGGCATCATGGTCGATGTGTCACACATTTCTGACCAAGCCTTTGAACACGTGATGGAAACCAGTAAAGTTCCAGTTATTGCTTCACATTCTTCGGCACGTCACTTCACGCCAGGCTTTGAACGTAACATGGGTGATGACATGATCAAAGCCATGGCAGCCAAAGGCGGTGTCATCTTTATCAACTTTGGTTCTACATTTGTTTCACAAGAATCTATTGAAAGCTTCAATGCTTATAAAGAAGCTGGCATGAAATTTCTGAAAGAAAAGGGTGTTGCGATTGACAGCGAAGAAGCCAAAGCTTTTTCTAAAGCATACCTAGAAAAAAACCCAACAAAATTCGCTACTTTAGATATTGTTTTGGATCATTTCGATCATGTGGTGAAGATTGCAGGGATTGATCATGTGGGTATCGGTTCTGACTACGATGGCGTCGGTGACTCATTGCCAACAGGTTTGAAAGACGTTTCTACCTACCCAAATTTAATTGCCGGCCTTTTGAAACGTGGCTACTCAGAGCAAGACATTGAAAAAATCATGTCAGGTAATTTATTCCGTGTATGGCAACAAGTTGAAGATTACGCCAACCAGCACCGTTCAAAATAAAACGGAACAAACGTTTAAATAAAACCCTTATCCAGCGTGAGGGTTTTTTTAACAATTGTTATTGATATACATCCCACATATTGAGCACATGTCTTATGGCCCTGAAGCCAACCATCTATAAATTGAATATTGCCTTGTCTGATTTGAACCGCAATCATTATGATGCTTTCAGTCTGACCATTGCATTACACCCTTCAGAAAATTTAGAACGTATGATGGCGAGAATCATTGCATATTGCCTCAATGTTCAAGTCAATTATGAAGCACAACTGCAGTTCACCAAAGGCTTGTCGGTGGTCGAAGAGCCAGACATTTGGATCAAAACATTGGATGACCAATTGAAGATGTGGATCGACATGGGTGAACCCTCACCTGAGCGTATTAAAAAATCCAGCCGCTTAGCACCAGAGGTTTTGGTCTACAGTTTCAATAGCAAGTCAGACACCTGGTGGGAGCAAACCAAAGGCAAGGTCAGCGCATTCAAAAACGTCAAGTATTTCCAATTCGACTGGAACCAAACACAGCAATTGGCCAGCCTCGCCAGACGCAACATGGACTGGTCAGTCAGCATCAGCGATGACACCGTTTACATCAGCGACGAAACTGAAGCTTGTGAAATGGTTGTGAAGACACTTTCATAAAACATATCTATTAAAACAGATAATATGAGTTTAGGTTTCAAGGTGAATAATGAGTTATTCACCTTGATTTAGAACTGAAATCTTTTTAATAAACCCTGTGCTTCTTGATGTATGTGCTGATATCAGTGTCTGATTCAGTTTCTACATTTTTGATGTGCTTATTCAGAAACGCAGCAACCAAAAACAACATGGATTTTGGCGTAATGCTGTCATTAGGGCTTGGGTTGTGCCCTGTGTATTTATCCTCTATAAATTCAATTGTTTGACCTGATTGTCTTAATTTCAAAGCAAATTCCCTGAGGTGTGTTATAGGTATGCGTTCATCCTTACCACCTCCCCAAATTAATAAAGGTTTGGTGATTTTATTACCATTGTTTCTTGGGGATGTTTTTCTCATTTGTTCAACAACTACAGGGTTTTCCATGTCTGCAAACAAGACCGGCAGAGCAAACCTGAGTGGTACACCGTCATATTCATTGATGCCTTTCTTGTCCAATGTTTGTAACAGTTCTAACAAGTCTGTACCCGGTGCGGTAGCAATACCTGCCTTGAATAAATCGGGGTAACTAGACATCAGTGACAGTACTGAGTAGCCGCCAAAAGAGTGACCAAATACGCCTAATTTTTCACGATCACCCACGCCTTGAGCCAATAGATACTCAAACCCATCAACAATGTCTTGCTGCACTCGGGTACTGAATTTTTCCTTACCAGCCAATAAATATTGAAGACCATAACCCGTAGAGGCTCTGAAGTTTGGTTGAAAAACAGCATAACCTTGGTTGACTAAATATTGGACTGGGCTGTATCCACCTTTGACGCGATTAAAAGGGCCACCATGGATGCTGGCAACTAATGGTACCTCCGACAGTTTACGGCCAGCGGGTAACATCACATATCCATGTAATAACATGCCGTCTGAAGCTGTATAACTGACAGGTATATTCGCGGCTAACTGTGCAGGTGAAATTGGATTGCCTGAAAGGCGATGATTATCTAATATGGGCTTTAGCTGTTTTTCCTTGAAGTTGTATATATAGTATTTGTGGTGATGTAATTGGGCATTGGTCTGCATGACCAGCCAATTTTCACCAGTTTTCCTTGAACTGATGTACAAGTTTCCTGGTAATTGAGATTCAAGCCACTGATAGTCGGCATTCAAATCCTCATTTAACGAATAATGACGCATTCGATCAGAAAGGTAATCCAGTTGAGTGACTTCACCAGTTGATGGGTCTGTATTAATCGATATCAAATCTGCAATTTGTTCGGGATCTTGGTGAATCAATTCAATTGCTTTTGTGTTTAAGTTGAAGCTGAATAAGCTCCTGAAATTGAAGTCAGCAAGCCCTAAAATGCTCAACTCTTTTGTCGATTGTTTAAACTGTATTAATTGGCATTTATCGATGGTTTGGCAATTGAAAACCAGTTTCTTCTCTTTGCCAGTGATTTGAAAAATATTGTGTTGCTCTTTACCTGGTTGGCGAATAAAAGCCAATTGTCCTGATGCATCAAAAAGGTAATCATAAATTTTTGATTTATCGGAAAAAATCAACTGTTGATCACCTAAGGTATTGATGCGCAGGAGCTGATAAGGTTTGCCGTCATGTTGGGTGTTCATCTTCCTGTTAATCAACACCTGCTGTGATTGACTGCGATCGACGCCATAGAATTGTTCTTCATTTTCGTGGTTAAAACGATGAAAAATGTGGGCTTTGGCATTTTCAGCAAAAGGATCAATGTATGCCAAATAGTCAGTACTTTGTAAAAACAATATCTTGCCGTCGGTTGACCAATGGGCACGATTAAGAACGTTCGAATGGAACAGTGTTTTCGATTTTTCAGATTCAATGTTATAAATGTGCAAAACCACGCCATTGTCTTTTCGTGTTATGAAGTATAAGTTTTCTCCATTAGGAGACAATTGAATGTGCTTGATTTTTACCTTAGTAGTGGCATGTTGGATACTGAATGGCTCAGGTATTTTTGCAGACTGATGTATTTTGATTGCATCAGACAAGTTGGTTTCTTTAGAAGGTTGTTGACCAAAAAGCAAGGTGCTGAATAGCAATAAACTTAATGCCAACAGTTGATTTGAATAGATTAAAATCATGATTTGTCCTCGTTGTGAGACTGAACTAACGCTTGATTGCTGTCGCTTAATAACAGGAAAGTGAACAAGCCAATAATCCCTGTAAAGCAGGTGAGTCCGATCCATGCCCAGCGCTCAGTTGCTGTTTTGGATCTTTTTCCAGAAATCCAAATGACCAGAAAAACAGCCGTTAATGTTAACAATGCGATGATCAATTTAAATTGTGATGATAATTTAAGCTGACCAGTAAGGCTTTCAGGTTTGATGCTTTTAGCCTTAATCAGGGGAACCATTTGATATTGATACACCCAGTTAGTTAATGGGGAAATCATCCAGCCCAAATGGTGGTAAAGCTCGCTGAATCCGTGCTTTAAAGGCCTCGTTGCTAAAATCGAGACATGATTGCTGCTTGAATCAACCTCAATCGCAATTTGTTCAGCTGGGAATAAACCGGTGCTGCTGTTTTTTCCAAACAAAAAGCTCACTAAGGTGCTGTCCATCATTTCAGCCACTTCAATTTGGCCTATATTTTCATGTGCACCAGGCAAAGCAATGACTGTAGTTGGTGTCAACATGCCCGCCGTATTTTTCACTTGGTTGGCGTTGAAGAAATACAGGTTCTTGGTTGTAATTAACGCCATCAATGTACCTGTTTTATTCAAAGTTGACAGAATGGTTTCATCACTGGGTACGGTCATGCGTAGGGTTAGCGACTCTAAATCCGGGTCATAAAAATGAAGCTGTTGCTCGGTAATGACCTGTTGGTAACCAGCACGGTTTATTGCTGTCGGAATTTGGTCAAAAGCAGTTGTTTCACCATCTTCGGATTGTATGCCGAGTCTTGTTTCTTTGTTTTTTGAACTGTCTGTATTTAAAAACAACATTTGATCAAAACTAAATGTCCATAGCTTGTTATTCGCGTTGTCTAAAATAGATAGGTTGTTGATTCTTTGTTGATAGGGTAACAAGTTTACTGAAGGTGATGCGTTTACATTCCGGGTAATAGGGGTGGTTTCTACGTTCAATAGTTGTGACTGGTAACGTGCTTTAATGGTCTTGTTGGCTTCTTCTAAAGTCAACCCTAACTGTTCATTTCCTTCTAAATAAACCACATGTGAATAAGTATCATTTGGAAAGTATTCATTCCATGGAATATCAACGCCAGCCCCATTAATCAGCATGTTCTTCATTTGTATGCTGAAGGTGATAAGCATACCAACGATAAGAAACATCGCCAATTGATAAGGAATTACGGCTAAAACCTTCCCCCACAAATGGGTTTGATTGTTATTGATGTTGGCTTTAAAGACACTGATGACCAACAACAACAGCCACGCAGCTGAGAAAAAACTAAGTCCAATTGATGGGCCTCCAAGTAACAATGATGCAATCACAAATACTGGAAAAATAATCACTAAGAATGCACCTTTGCTGTGGCACAAACGGATATAAACGCCACTCAAGTAAAAGCCCAATGAAACGAAGAAAATATAAACTGCTTGTCGATAGTGTCGACTTTCAATGAGAAAGTCACTGACATTATCCATGACTAAAGTGATCATTATGTCAGTGAAGACAAATTGGAAAAAAATGATGGTGGCAGCTGCTGAAACTAAAGTCAGACACAAGCTGGTGTTTGATACAGGTCGATTGATTAAATACAGCCAGGCACTGCTGTTTTTATATGGGTGGAATTGTACCAAGCCTAACAATAAAGTAACCACAGCAAAAATTACTGAGTGAACATTGCCAATCATCAAGCCTGAGTCTGCATATTCACCAAAATAAATTGACGCAGTGTTAAGCAGTAAAAACGCCAAGCAAGGTATAAAAGCCCACATTTTCAGCCGCTTTATTTCATTGATATATAGTTCAAACATGAGAAGGTTGCTCCGTATTGATTTGTGCAGTATTTGCCTTTTCTGGGGGTGTGACAAGAGGTGTGTTTTTAGGGTTTAGCAACAGGAATGAGATGACACCTGGTAAGCCAAGGACAATGTTCAGTACTGTCCAGCTCCATTTTCTTGAGCGAGGTATGCTTCTGTTTTGAGCCAAAAGGAATGTAATCAGAGCATAAAAAATACCCCAAAAAAGCAATTTCATATATGTGCTTTGAGATAATCCAGTGATTTGTCGTCTTTCAACTAAATAACGGTCGCGTGAAGGATGCGGAGGAAAATAATCTAAGCCCAACTTCCAAGCAGGTGATAGCATGTATTCAAGATCCTTGAGTAGGTAGCTTGGGTTTTGTTTTAGTTGTCTTCGATTGATGGGTTTAACTTCACCTCCTAAAGTGAATTCATAACTCAATTGTTCTGCGCCATAAATGTTACGACGGAATGATTTTCCATAGGTAAACGCTAAGATAAATTTGTTACCCACTTCTGTAATTTGAGCATCCCAGAGGTTGTTATAATCACCAGGTAAGGGCATCACTATTTGAGGTACTAAGGGTAATTCATCATTGTGGTAATTAATGCTGTCAAAAAGGTACAGGTGTTGGTTGGTTATCACAGAAAGCACAGAACCATGATGTTGCAGGCCATTGAGTAAGTATTCGTTTTCATTGGCAGTAAATAATAACTGCAATTTTTGTTGTTGGCTTTGGTATTGGTATAGCTGATGCTTTACTACAATTTGGTCATGTTCAATCCATGGTACTTCAGGAAAGTAGGAATTGTCAGTGGCTGTTTCGAGCTGCGTTTGGCGTCCGTTTGCTCCTAGATAACCGATAATACGATTACTGACACTGTCTTTACCAATGAATAACATGAGATTGTGGCTGAAGTGCCAAACTATTTTGTTTTCTGGGTCCGTAATAACAGGTTTATTCTCATCCATAAATGGCATTTGTTGCTTTACAGGGTGAAACCAAATCCTTTTCCTGATACGAGAAGTTTTATTGAGTTCGATTTCAGCAATCTCATTTCTATATTTGTTATCGGAAGTGTATAGGCCGGTGATTGTGGCTTTTTGGGGTTCCATGAAAATTACCGTTCTGAAATCATCGGCATTCAGCGGTTCTGAGGATTGGCTTTTTTTATTTCTGGTTTCCATATCCAAAATAAATTCACTGGTCAGAAACACTGCTGAAATCACCATGAAATAAATGACATATTGATAGGCGGCTGCTGTTGAAATCAAGAATACTTTATTAGTTGGCAGGTCGTTTAGGTTGACTTTAACAGCGGCAAAAACCATAAAAAATATCCAAATCAAGACGCCAGATAAGAGCCAATAAACTGACCCGCCCATGTTGATGCTGATGATTGGCAACAGGGTAATCATTAACAGCAGATGTGCTGATTTTTTCTGTATTAAAACGGTAAAACTGGCAACCAAATAAAAACTGGTAGTGATGCCAAACAAATAAGCGAGCAGCTGGTAGTGCCTCAGGTCAATGACCTCTTTTTGTGATATGTCTAATACCAGTGTTGCTAAGAAAAAGGGCAAAACTATGACCACTACAAAGGCTGTTAAAGCAGTCAGGCACAAAGCCAAATAGATGTGTTTAACACCAATTGGGCGATTGACTAGGTATGTCCATTGACTGCTTTTGGTGTGCGTGTTGAGTTGAGTGATGCCAAATAAATAACCGCAAGCAGCATAAAGCAAGGTGAGAGAAATTTTAAAACCAATGGCCTCGCTGTTGAACAATCCAAAATTAATAAAAAGCCCCAGCAAAATGGTATGTGTTAACAACCCCCCAAAGACGGCTTTCCTGACTCTCTGCCATTCACATGAAAACAGATTAAACATGTTGTATCTCGGTGTCTGGCTTATGGTGGTTACGGGACAAAAAGCCATTCACTGCTTGTTGCAGACTGACTTCTGATTGAAAAGCACTCAGCGCACCCAATTGCAGGAATGCCTCTTTCAATGCTTCATCTTGATCAATCACCATATAATGGATTTCCCCTTCAATTTCTCTTTGTTGCAAGAACCCCGGGATTTGCATAGATTTTGGCGTTTCACCCTGAAAGTCAACCACCCAATAATGAATTCTTTGGCAAAAAGCTTCAGGAGTTGAGGTGTTAACCAGTTGCCCTTGCTCCATGACAATCAACTGATCTGCGACCCTTTCTATTTCATCCATTTGGTGTGAACAGTAAATGATGGTGCATTTGTCATTCTTTTCAGTGAACAACAAGGATTCTAAAAATGCTTGTTTGGCCACCACATCCAAGCCCAAAGTGGGCTCATCCAGAATCAACACTTTTGGTCTTTTTGCCAAAGCACAGGCTAAGTTGACGCCAGCCCGTTCACCTCGAGATAATTGGCTGATTTTCTGTTTATGTGAAACATTAAAATTGCCGATAACCTGTTGGTAGATGGCATCGTTCCAGTTTGAATAGAAGCTTTTTTCCATAGAAACCAGAGCATCCACTTGCATCCAACTGGGTAAAGTGTGCTCCTCATTGACAAAGCCAATGTGGCCACGGTGCATGGGCTTAAGCTGCTGGCTGTTTTGACCTAGAATGAATGTTTCACCAGTAGTCGGTGATAAAACGCCCAATAACAGTTTGAACAGGGTGGATTTCCCTGCTCCATTACTGCCCACAATAGAATGGATTCCTCCATTATTGATTTTTAAGTTGAGGTTGTTCAATGCCAGCTTGGCGCCAAATTGCATTGATAAGTTTTGAGTTTCAATAATGTATTTTGACATGCTTCACCTGTTTATTCTGTTTTCCCATCGGGCAATTTTGATAACTTTTCTGTTACCAGTTGCAAGATGTCATCGTGGCTGAAGCTGAGTCCAATCGTTTCATGAATCAAAGCATCAACCGCTTTATCAAGTCGCTGTTCACGTTCTTGATCGCTAAGTATTTGTTTCGGTTGAATGACAAAAAGGCCTAAACCTTTGCGAGACTCAACCAAGCCATGAGAGAGCAATTCTGAATAAGCTTTTGCAACCGTATTGGTGTTAACCGTCAGTTGTACTGATAAGCCACGGACACTGGGAAGCTTCGCGCCCACTGCCAATTGACCTGTCATAATTTGCATTCGAATGCCATCTACAATTTGTTTAAATATCGGCCGGGCGTCCCCGGTTACTATTTGAATCATATGATTATCATCAATGGTGTACCATAAGTAGTGGTACAGTACATACACTTCAAATGATAAGCAAGAATTTTCTGTGAATTGAAAGAAAAAAAGGACGAATGGCATACTTTAGCCATGTCATGATTGTTTACCTTGTGCTGTGAATGGTTATAATTGCCACAATCAAAAATTGCTGGATAATTCATGACTGCGCAAACCATCACCATCACCCAACCAGACGACTGGCACGTACACTTGCGCGATGGCGACATGTTGAATCAAGTGGCGGAATACACCGCTCGACAGTTTGGCCGCGCCATCATCATGCCAAACTTGGCACCACCAGTGACCACCACGGCTTTGGCCAGTGCCTACCGTGATCGTATTTTGGCAGCGACCTCTGATTACCCAGATTTCCAACCATTGATGACGGCTTATTTGACCGATTCAATCGCGCCAGAAGAATTGGTAAAGGGGCATGAACAAGGCGTGTTCACCGCGGCCAAATTATACCCAGCAAATGCCACGACCAATTCAAGTTTCGGTGTCAGCGACATGAAAGGCATTTATCCTGTTTTGGAAGCGATGCAAGAAATCGGCATGCCCTTGTTGGTTCATGGTGAAGTGGTTGACAGCGAAATTGATATTTTTGACAGAGAAGCGGTGTTTATTGAAACCATCATGGCGCCGTTGCTCAAAGACATGCCAGAATTGAAAGTGGTGTTTGAACACATCACCACAAAAGACGCCGCTGATTTTGTTGCGTCACAAGGTGATAACATCGCTGCCACTATTACGGCACATCATTTACAAATCAACCGCAACGACATGCTGGTCGGTGGCATCAAACCGCACTTGTATTGTTTACCGGTAGCCAAACGTGAACTACACAGACTGGCATTGAGAAAAGCCGCCACATCGGGCAGTAAAAAATTCTTCCTCGGTACCGATACCGCACCACATGCCATCGGTGCCAAAGAAAGCGCTTGTGGTTGCGCTGGTATCTTCAGTGCACCACACGCCATCGAAGTTTATACCCAAGTGTTCGAAGAAGATGGTGCTTTGGATCAGTTAGAAAAATTTGCCTCTTTGAATGGACCAGCATTTTATGACTTGCCAGTGAATCAAAAGCAAATCAGCTTGGTCAAAGAAAGCCAGCAAGTCCCCGCTACCATAGGCGAAGGCGACTTGACCATATCGCCTTATCAAGCGGGCGAAATTTTGGCTTGGCGTTTGGTTTAATAACCATATAAAAATGGTCTATTTAAATTTGTCTGTGACCTGTATTGAGGCGGCAATTGATTTTTATGCTAATAAGCTAGGTGTTTTTGAATACAAGGCAGGGAGGTTGGTTTGTAACTTAGGTGTAGGGCTTATACTCGATTTGGAAGAAACAGATACAGAGAGGCATTTGACTGTATTTGGGCAAAATAAGCAGGTATCCTCAAACTTCTGGATTGGAGTTGGTGATGTTCTCAATGATACACCGATTGTTTTGTTAGAGCACCTAAAAAGAAACGGTGTGCAATATGAAGAAATTGAAAACTTAGGTGGTCACCATTTGAGCTTTATCGATCCATCAGGTAATAAATTTGGTATTCACTCTAAACTTGGGAATATCTCGTAAAATTAAGATTGATGTCATACTCGGGCTTGACCCGATTATCTCAATATTGTACTAAAAACAACAAGACCATCGGGTCAAGCCCGAAGGTGACGTGAATGTTTGGATCATTTCCCAATAGTAGCTAAATAATCGAGTCGTGCCTGCGACGGTACTTTTAGTTTCTTTTAATCCATATTTTGAGTTTAATCTGAAGAATGAAACCAAAATGACTCCTTGTGCTTTCAGTCCTTTATTTTTGTTAGACACCTTCTTTATAATGCTTTTTCTATTTCAAATTACGGTGATGACATGACCATTGGTGTTGGCGGCAGTGATGCCCAAACGGAACTGGATAAATTATCCAACATGACTGCATCTGTGCAAGCCATTCAACTGCCAGAATACCAACAACGCATCAAAAAAGCGCAACAGCACATGAGTGATTTGGGCTGGGATGCTTTGTACCTTCACGCAGGGCCTAACCTCAGTTATTTCACTGGTACACATTGGAAGCCAAGTGAACGATTGGTTGGTGCTTTGTTGACAGCAGAGGGTGAGTTGATTTACATCGCTCCCTTTTTTGAGATTGGAACCATCAATGACTTCATGCAAGTTCAAGGTGAGGTCAAAGGCTGGCAAGAACATGAGAGCCCATTCCAATTATTGGCTGAATTGTTCAAATCATCAGACATCAAGACGGTGGGATTGGATGAAAATTTGAATTTCACCATGTTCAGTGCATTGAAAAAAGCCGGCGAACACATCAGCCCAGACACCCAGTTTGAAGACGGTCAAGGGGTCAGTCAATTTTGTCGCAGCCGAAAGTCAGCGAATGAAATTGCATTGATGCAAGTGGCCAAAGACATGACGATTGCTGTACACAAAGCCGCTGCAAAGATATTGCGAACAGGCATCAGCACAGCAGAAGTCACGTCATTTATTAACCAAGCACATCAGAAAGTGGGTGCCGCCCAGGGCTCATATTTTTGTATTGTGTTATTTGGCGAAGACAGTGCCTTTCCACATGGTGTCAAAACACCCAAGCCACTTGAAAATAACGACATGGTGCTGATTGATACTGGCTGTATGGTCGAAGGTTACATTTCGGACATCACCCGCAGTTACGTGTTCGGCGAACCGAACGACCGCCAACGTGAAATCTGGGTGGCAGAAAAAGCCGCACAGGCAGCGGCATTTGAAGCCGCTCAATTGGGCGTGCCATGTGAAGCGGCAGACCAAGCGGCAAGAGATGAATTAGAAAAACACGGCTTCGGCCCTGAATATGACTTGCCCGGGTTACCACACCGCACCGGCCATGGCATCGGATTACAAATTCATGAAGGCCCATATTTGGTTCGCGGTGACAAAACACCTTTGGATGTTGGCATGTGTTTCAGTAACGAACCGATGATTGCCGCGCCCGGTGAATTTGGTGTGCGTTTAGAGGACCATTTTTACATGACGGCTGAAGGGCCAAAATGGTTCACCGAACCATCGCAATCTATCGATAATCCATTTGGAGAAAGTTAAGTATTTTGAGAAATAGTATTACTTGGTGATATGGGTTTGATTTGACGTACTTATCACGACAAGAATTATAGATTTGTGACTGGTTTGTCAAAAAGTAATCCAATTATATTTACAGGTTAGCTGATTTCAATCATAATAATAGATTCTACTAAACAGGGGAATTCAATGAAAAAAATCATATTAACCATAGCTGCCACTTCTTTATTTTTAATTGCAGCTCCAGTACAGTCGCAGGGAATTGAGGAATGGAGTCATTCGGGCGAGTTAAAAAACAATCACATTAATAAAGTTGACGATGAACAAGTATTAGGCATGCCAGTCGATATAAGTGATACTTTATTTGTTGGAACAAGTACTAATGCTTCTGGATCAACATCATCGTTAAATGATACGTTTTCTGTAGATGTAGACATGAACACAGCTCAATCCATTCTTTCTGGTAATGGTGTTTGGGGGGCAACTGCTGACCCAGACAATGAGCGTATTTTGTTCACACAATCCAGCGCTACTGGTTTTGGTGATAATTTATTTGCTTTACCTTATACGGACGGGGGAGCTCCAGTTTTATTAGGCAATATTACTGTAGGTGGGCTTGAACAAAGAATTGATGGATTAGCCATGAGAAATGGTGTGTTGTATGGATATGAAGCTGGAGCTGGTGCATCAAATGGTTTTTATCAAATTGATTTACAAACGTTTGAAGCCACTTTAATTGCAGCCTCAACAGAAAGCATCAGCGGTATTGATGCAGATCCAGAAACCTGTATTATTTATGGTGTTAATGATACAGCAGGTCAGGTGGTTACCATAGACACCAGTGGTAATATAACGAATTTAGTTGCTTATCCTGTTGGAATTACTGATATTGATGGTATTGCAGTGGGTGGTGGTTTTGCCTACCTGGTAACCGATGAAGCTGGGGATATATCCGTTCTGGATCTTTCTACACTAACCTATGACACACCTTTAACTTCGCCATTCGCCGCCGCAGATACTTTTTCAGCGGGTGCTTTGGCAGTTCCTTCAGCAGCAAACAATTTAGATCTGATTTTTAAAAATGGATTTGAATTTAATTCCTGTGCCGACATTCAATAAACAGCTTTAGTATTAAGCCAGTTCAGGGTTCATTCGAGCTGGCTTATTAAAATGTTTGTGTTATTGTAAGCATTATATTATTTAATAACATTGCCATTATCTGATATTTTGGTAGCACCCTTAGAAAAGGGTTCTTGTGATGCCTATTCAATACGAGTTTTAAATTCTGACTTGAGGTCAAAAAGTATGGTAATTATACTAAGTCATCAAGATGAATCGATTGCACAAAACATATTTCAAGTGTTTCAAGATTCATATCAAATCGAAGCGAGTTTGATTGGCGTGGATGATTTTCCACCCTTGAGCCGCAGTGCAGAAGCTATCCAGAATTCGACTACAGATTTTTATGGTTTCTTCGAAGGTGAAGACTTGGCCGCAGTGATTGAAGTCAACCACACCGTCGGTGATTATTCTCAATTGAAAATTTGCAGCCTAACCGTTGACCCAAAACACTTCAGAAAAGGCATAGCAGGCCAGTTAATTCAATACGTATTCAGTTTGCATGAGGTCGATGAATACATTGTTGAAACCGCTGTGGTCAATAAACCCGCCATCAAGCTGTATGAAAAACACGGCTTCACGGAATACAAACAGTACCTGCCAGACCACGGCATTCCTAAAACTGTCATGAAACGATCATTTCACAAAACTTAAAAAATCAATTTAATAGATACAGTTTGGGTTCATATTCCTGTTTGAAAGAATATACCTCCAGATAAAGTGAGATGAAGTTCATTTCGATAACACCCTATTATGTAGGCTGGGTTTATAGCGAGACAATTGTGTTTTATAAATGCAATGAGATGTGTTCAACGTAAACCTGCCTCAGTATTTTAAGCTCAAAAAATACAGAAACCATTGTATTAACATCGCTTTGTAGAGGTTAATCAATGACTCACACACGCCAACATAACAGGAGAATCAGCATGACTCAGTCATCTAATCCACCATTCGCTTCAAAATTACCAGCCATGTGTAACGCATGGATCTTGCTCAATGAAGACGATCCATCAGGAACAAATTACAACAGTCCAAACAGTGCATTTCAGCGACTTATCACTGAAAAAGTCTATCAGACCAATGACATCATCAACTTGTGCTTCGTAGACATCGTGCCAACCAGCAATGAAACGTTCCCAACAGGTGATGGCAGCAGCCACACCCTGTTTTTAGACCATGTCACACACCCTGCCAACCCAGATGGCAGCATCCCGACGAATCAGGACTACATGGAATGGATCGTCAGAGATGCCAAGCAAGCCAATCCAAACATCAAAATCTGCCTGACCTTACTTTATGGCAAAGCAAACTTGATATCACAAATATTCCCAGATCCCACTAACCCAGATGTCGCATCAGCCGATGCTTTTGCTGCGAATGTGGTCGCCTACCTCAAGCATTACAATTTAGATGGCTTCGATATTGACTGGGAGTGGGGAAACCCTGGCATCAGTGACGACACCACGCCAGCACAATTCAAATCGGCTTTTTCAGCAATCGGCAAAGCCTTCAAAGCGAATAACTTGTTACTCACCATGGGCCCAGCCACAACCAACAACTTAGATGTAGAAACCGTCAATGAACATTTTGACATCATCGCTTTCCAAATGTATTTCAGTAACAGCCTGCCTAGCCAGTTCATTGATATTGGCGTCAAACCCGATGCTTTCGCCTACGGCGCAAAATTCGAAGCCATGACCGCAATACCCAACCCAACAGGCAAAGAACCCGGCTACCAAACAGCCCAACAAGCTCACGCCGGTATGCAAACCTACGGCTTCAAAGCCGTCACCACCTGGCGCCTGAATTCCCAAAACTACATCTTCGAACAAGACCAACAAGTGACTTTGTCGAAGTTGGTGAGGGGGGTGATTGTGAAGCGTTGAGAAAGACAGTCAGGTGGTTTTAAAGTAAACTGTATGATCACTGTAATGTAGGAATTTGATCTTCACCCTGACTTGTCGAGAAACTCCATATTTATGCTTTATTATCATGAATATTTAAGATACCAGCGTATAAGAGTGTATCTAACACCATTAAGGCCAATTAAGTTGATTGATTTGTGAATCTAAGCCCAATAAATAAGCAAAATCAAGGCATTTTTCCTTTGTGAAAAGTATAATATGTGTGTTTAATAAATTGTTAGGCAGAAGGAATGTTCTAGTGAAAATTGAGATTATTCAGGATGATCTAGAAGATGGTGCAGTTTTGGTATTACTCAATGAGCACCTGAAAGAGATGCTCAAATATTCACCATCAGAGAGTATTCATGCATTAGATCCTGAAACGCTCAATGATAGATCAATAACCTTCTGGTCCGCACGTGTTAACGGAGAAATAGCAGGTTGTATTGCCCTAAAAGAGATAGATGATAATTTTGGTGAAATTAAGTCAATGAAGACGAGTCGTCTCTTTCTAAGAAAAGGTGTCGCGGAGAGTCTTCTACAGCTAGTTCTTAAAGAAGCAAAAATGCGCGCATACTCAACAATTGGTTTAGAAACGGGAAGTAACGAGGCCTTTGCTCCGGCTGTAGCGCTGTATAAAAAACATGGGTTTGAAGAATGCGGTCCGTTTGGTAATTATGAGCTCGATGTATTTAGTAAGTTCTTTAGAAAAGGGCTACAGCTTAATACCTAACAAGGCAAAGTAGCGCGCACTAGCGTTGCTAGTGCTGGACAAATCTTCCGTGACCTCTTTGTGCTTTAACGCTACGCTAGCACAAAACGGCCACTCCAAATTTGTCGCTAATTGCGGCGTTGAACTAACCCAAAGAGTCGATTCAACTTTAGCCAACTATCCCTTACAGCCCACTCAATGATAATGGCTGATGTCTTCGGTTCTGCTTTCGTCATTGGCGGCTTTTACTGCGGTTAAGATTCTGTTCAAAGTGTCACGGTCATAAATCCGCCCATTGTTGATGACGGTTTTTATGTTTTGGGTGTGTTTGATGTCTTGTAAGGGGTTGTCATTGAGTAACAACATGTCAGCTTGGTAGCCCGCTTTAATTTTTCCCGTTTTGATGCCCATGGCTTGGGCAGGATTGGTTGTGGCGGTCTTTAATACTGCTGCATTTGACAGGCCTGCTTTGTTCAGCGCCACTAATTCTTCGTGCAAAGAAAAACCGGGCACCCTGGCTGGAACATTGGCGTCAGTGGCGGCGAGTAGTTTGACGTTATTTTGAGCAAATGCACGGATCAGCATGCGGTTGGCTTCGGCATAGGTTTTCCAGTAAATTTGGTCATCGGCTTTCTGTTCTTCTGACATGTCATCAACAATGTCATCTGGCAGGCGGTAGATGTTCACTTTGGGTAACCAGCCCAATACTGGGATGGATGGGTGGGTTGATTCGGTGATGCCGGGATTCACATATTCAAGTTCAACTTGCTGTAACACTTGATCAACATCTGCACGGATGGGTGCCAGTCCTTCCATGATGGTTAGTGTGGTTTGGACGGTGATGTCGTGTTTCAATAAATTAGATATGATGTCTTTTTTTCGAGATGCTACATGGGCCAAAAACTCATTGGCATTGCTGTAATCATAGCCAGCAAATTCACGAATCAAGGCTTTAACGATTTCTTCCACATGTCCCAGTTCGCGCAGTTCAGTGCCCCAAACTTCATCTAAGGTCATTGAAATCGGCGTGTGTCCAAGTAATTTGATGTCGTGTTTTTTTGCTGTTTCATTGAATGCCATGAAGTGTTTTTTCTTTAAGAAGGTATACACTTTAATGGCATCAAAGCCTTGTGCTTTGAGCGCCAGTAAATCATCTTCAATGTCTGCCATATCGTTGACTGGATTGATTTTTGCAGTCAATCTGTCAAACCATCCCTTGATGAAGTCGTTGCTGTTGTGGCGGCGTGAGGCGACAAACATATCAGGCCCAGGTCGGCCTTGTTCTATTTCTTGTTTCCATTGTAAATGTTCTTCACTGCCGTTCATCTCTTTGATGTGGGTGATGCCGTTGGCTAAATACAGCAGCAAATCATTGGGGCTTTGCCACAGGTGCACATGTGAATCGATCAAGCCGGGAATCAGGTATTGTCCTGTGCCATCTATCACTTGGTAACCGGTTGGTATCGAGATATCGCTGCCGACGGCTGTTATGCTGCCTTGGTGAATTACCACTGATTGATTAGGAATCATATTTGTGGCATCTTCTGACAGCAGGTTCACATGAGTTATGACCACATCAGTTTGTGCGGTTTCATAATCTGATGGGTTTACTTTTGTGGTGTATGCACCCCACAAACGGTTAACTTCTGTGTAACCATAAAAGACTGTCATGGCTGTTGTGAATAATAGGGTCAGGACGGTCCATTTGGATATTTTTTTGATGGTGTTGAAGCGCATGTTGTTGCCTTGATTTGAAAGGCTTCCAGCTTATGAATTTTAATCAATTCGGTCTGGTCGATTAGTTAAAAAACCTGATCGATTACTCAAGTTAAGGTGTTTTTCCTATAGGCACTGGGGGTTTGGCCTGTTATTTTCTTAAAAGCGCGGTTAAATGGCGGTAAGGAGTTGAAGCCATAATTCAAGGCCAATGTCAGAACTGGAATGTGATTGTTTTCTGGATTTTCTAATGCCAATTTGATGTCTTCAATGCGGTATTGGTTGATGAAGGCAGAAAAATTTTCAAAGCCCAGATGTTGGTTGATGTGTTGTCTTAATACGTGCGCACTGACGCCCAATTTTTTAGCCAAAGAGTTAATCGTTATGTTGGCTTGTAAATAGATTTTTTCGGAATCAATCAGCTGCATTAAATCGGTTTGTAGTTTGGTTTCCTTAACCGAAAGCGATTGGGATTGTTTGTTTACCACGGCATCAAAGGCAAACACCGCATCATCCACCCTGAACACCCAATAACTCATGATGAATACCAAAGGCCAAATACTGATGGCATTGATTGTTGGTTGAAATTCGGGCAACAAAACCGAGCCGAGCACAACCATGATGGTGACTGACAGCGCCACCAAAAGCATCATTTTGATGCGGGTTCTGCGTCTGGCTTCAACCAAATCATCTGTGTGACCCGTGATGGTAACAAAGACCATATGAATCGTGATGAAAAGCGCCGATATGTTGACCAAATAAGCCCACCATGTGGGTAATGACGACATATAGCCATACTGCACCAATCGTTCGGCCAGCATAATGGCCGCAACAAATGCGCATGCAACCACATGCAAAACCTGAAGTTTAAAATGCCGCTGGAACATCGATAGCACAAACAACCAAACCGACACCAACAAGCCGACATCAAGCAAACGCAGGATTAACTTCAGTTCATCGGGCAAATGAAATGCCAAGGGAGTAAACCCCAATAAATGTACCAACAAAAAGAACTGTGAAACCAACAGATAAACCATTGGTTTAGATAATTTTCTAGACGTCAGCATCACAGGCATCGACAACATCAACAGCCCAATGGCCGAAAATCTGAAAAAAGCATCAAGCCACAGCATCAGTTGCTTTGCCTCAATGAGGGTTTTTTATTGTTCATGGTTTGTAGAGGAAGGTTTCTGTTTTCATCAGTACAGGTTAACAGATTATTGGCATTTAGTCGGTGCTTTTAGGTGTTTGTTTTTGTATTAACTTCTAACCAAGCTGACGCATGGCTTAACAACATTGTTGGTTTTATTGACATTGGTTTATGCTTGAAATATACTTGACTACTCAATTATTAGTAAAGGATAAGAAATGGATTTAAATAAACACACTACACTGATGTTAGAACAAGGATATATCAACACCATGTTAAATAAAAAAGTGGATTCAAGTTTGACACCGCATGGTATCAGCTTAACTGAGTTCACCATCATGAATCAGTTAAATGAATCAAATGGCGGAGCTTTGAGTCGCATTGCTTTGGCTGATTCGATTGGACTTACAGCATCTGGGGTGACTCGTTTGTTAACACCTATGATGAAAAATAATGTGGTGAAAAAAACTGAAAACAGCAGGGATGCGCGTCAAAGTATGGTCGCGCTTACAACCACGGGTGAAGTTTTGTATCGCGATGCCTTAGTGACCTTTGGGCACAGTTGTGCTTCCGCTTTTGCTTTATTGGATGAATCAGAAGTCATTCAACTGCTGGGCTTATTGAATAAAATAAAATGCTAAAAATAAAGGATATATTGAATAGAGAAAACACATGAAAACAGCTGTAGTGATTGGTGCAACGGGTTTGGTTGGCGGTAGGCTGGTCGGTCGTTTGGTTAATGAAGCTGGTTTTAAAAAAGTCATAGCTGTTACCCGCCGGCCTGTGACTTATCAGTCTTCAAAAGTGATAAATGATGTGGTGGATTTTAACGCTTTGGAAAACCACAAAGCCAGTTTTCAAGGCGATGTGCTGTTTTCATGCCTTGGAACGACCGCCAAACAAGCAGGTTCTATAGCGGCGCAAAGGGTGGTTGATTATGATTACCAGTATGAAATCGCCAAGTTTGCAGCAGATAACGGTATGAAACATTATGTGTTGGTTTCATCGGCAGGAGCTGATGCCAACAGCAGAAGCTCGTATTTAAAGATGAAAGGTGAACTCGAAGATGCCGTGTCTTTGTTGGCTTTTGAGCGCATCAGCATCATGCAACCTTCATTGTTGTTGGGAGAGCGTGAAGGGTTTCGATTGGGTGAAACCATCGGCAGCTGGGTCATGCCCGCGTTGTGCAAATTGCCATTTCTTAAAAAGTACCGGCCCATAACTGGTGATGAAGTGGCGAAGAAAATGGTGGCTGTCGCATTAACCCCCAAAAGTGGTGCGGGTGTTAAGCAGGTGTTTGCACTGGATGAAATTTTTTAAAGTTTAAGTCCTTTCAGTCATTAACACCTCAATGCAGAGACAGCATATTCGCTTAATTCCTTTTTAAATTTGGCTTATAATGCCAGCCGTTTTACATTTGACATCGTTTCATGAAAAAAATATTCCTCATCATCAATTTCAAAACGTTAATCATCGCCACCCTTTCTGTGCTGTCGACTTACTTTTGTATCAGATACTCAATCATGGCAGATTATCCACTGACCTTGTTCGCTACAGCCATCATTTTTCCGATAGTGTTTTCAATCAATGGCGCATACAAAAGGCGTGAAATTGCGTTGATGAAATACAGTTCATTGAAAGCCCATGCCAAAGCCATCTATTTTGTTACCAGAGATTGTTTGGAAAAGCCTACAGATGCCACATTGAAAGAAGCCAAAGACACCATCAGGGGGTTGTTTTTGGCCTATCAGAATCTGTTAGTCAATCGCGTTTGTGATGTGAGAAAAAACGAAGAGGCGGTGTATCAATCGTTTTCCCGCTTGTCACGTTTCATTAAGGTGGAACTGCGTGGCAATGGTTTGGCCAGTGGCGAAGTCTCACGCTGTAACCAATATTTAAGCAAGATGTTCCTGGCTTTTGAAGATGCCAAACACATTTTTCAATACAGAACGCCAAGGACCTTAAGAACCTTCAGCACCGTTTTCATTTCCTTATTGCCTGTGCTTTATGGGCCTTATTTCGCTTTTGAGTCGCAAGATTACTCGCCTTATTTAACCTATGTGATGCCGGTGTTGTTTTCCTTGGTGTTGGTGAGTTTGTCTAACATTCAAAACCATTTAGAGAATCCTTTTGATGGTATTGGCGAAGATGACATCACGGTCAATGTCGATCAATTTATCAGCCGCTTGTATGACTGATGCGATTTTAATTGTCGATAATTGATTGAAACTTGAGCGCCAATCCAACTATACTTTTTTTATGACTATGAATTCTAATTCCAATGCCAGATTGAAGCGCAGTGTACCTTTATGGGTTTTTTTGCCAACACTGGCCTTGGCCATTCTTGGTTTCGTGTTGTTGGGAAGGGCTAACTTGAAGCACTATGATGAGGTTTATGGCATTCATGCGCAAGAATATTTCTCTAAAATGCGGGTGCTTGGACTTCTGAATCAACATAAGTTTGATGAAGCAAAAACATTGCTAGAGGGCGAAACTAACGAGCTGGGCATTGCTGTGGCACTGTGTTTAATGAATGATTGCTCAAAAGAAGCGATAAAAGTAAAGAATGCGTTTGAACATAAGCAATAAATGGCTAACCCCCCCCAAATAACCAGCAAAACCAGTGTTTTACAGCTTTGTTAATAGCCTATAATGTGTGTTTAATAAGTTGTTATGTTTACCAATGGATTTAAAATGTTTTGGCGGAAGAAAGAAAAATCTCTAAAAGAAAATGAAGTCCGGATTGATCTTCCTGACGAGTCTTATGCATTGTTAGACTGGAAGGAAGAAAACCTCCCATGTATCGGTATGCTTAATTCGGGACTAAAAGGATTTGAGCACAAAAATATATTTTCTTGGCATTTATCAGTAATTATAGATTTTGAAGACTTAATAGATAATGGAATGCCGTCTATCGCGGAGAGGGAAATTGTTGATCCGTTTGGAGATAAGCTTGAGGAAGATATAAAGGCAGGTGGAAACGCTCTTTTCCTCATCAGAGAAACTTGGAATGGTACTAGACGGTTGGTTTGGCGAGTATATGATCCTGAGATAGCGGACCAGCATCTAAAATATGTCGCTGAAAACCACAGATATCCTCGTCAATTTGATTGGCGTATGGTTCAAGACCCAGACTGGAAGGAAGCGCAATGGTATTTCGATCAATTAAAAACATAACAAGCGGTTCAAGTCTGACCTACACTGCGTCGGTTCTTTTGTGTTTAACCGCGCTACGCTCGCACAAAACAATCAACGCCGTTCCAGCGGCTTAGCTGGGCGTTAAACGCTATTCATAATTTGGACATATCGTGGAAATAATTAGAACTAAGGAATTCAAATCTGAACGTGCTTGGGGTGCAAAAGATATCGCAAATATGAACGGTATTACGACGCGCTTGCATTGGAGTGATCAGCCTTATAAGTGGCATGTAAATGACGGCGAAGAAGTGTTTGTTGTTTTAGATGGCGTTGTTGAAATGTTGTTTAAAAAAAATGGAATTGAGCAATCAGCAGTGCTAGAAACTGGTGATATATTTTATGCCTCTATTGGAACTGAACATGTTGCGCATCCTCGTGGTGAAGCAAGAATCTTAGTCATAGAATCAGAAGGAAGCGTATAACAAGTTGTTGAAACGAAATAAAAACAGTTGACCATCGCTTCGCGATTATAGTCAGCTATTTTTACCTGCATAGCTAGGCGTGAGTCTTAGCAATAGGCCTGTAGGTGCATTAAGTCGACTCAGAAAAAACGCCAAAAATGGTCGAAACGTTGCGGTTTTTTCTTAAACAGATATTTAATTTTGGTATTTTCTAATATAAGAAAAAGAAGCGATGTTGAGACTCACTAACATGACTCATGGTCTATGGCTTTTTAATCGACTTTTCGCTACAATCTTTACAGTTCAAAAAGCATCCCTAATTATGAAAAAAATCTTTTCCGCCTTGGCGGTGATGGCTTTGTCATTACCTGTTCAGGCACTTGAGTTGTCGCCTTGTTATATTGGCAAGGGCGGTGTCAGTAAAAAAGCGCAGTGTGGTCAATTAACGGTTCCTGTTAATAGAGACGTTCCTGATGTGACGATTGATTTGAATGTGGCTTTGATTGCCGCACCTTCTGATAATAAAGCCGATGATCCGATTGTTTTATTGGCCGGTGGCCCGGGTCAAGGCGCAGTAGAAACTTATGCAGGATTGAGTCGTGTTTTCCACTCTTATATGCGTGACCGTGACATCATTTTGGTTGATCAACGAGGCACCGGTAACTCACATCCTTTGCGCTGTGAAATCGAGGATGAAGACGTGGAGACATTGTTGGACTATGAGTCTGATGGTTGGAAAGTTTGGTTGAAAGATTGTAAAGACAGCATGGATGTGGACACAGATTATTTCACCACCACCGATGCGATCAAAGACTTGGAAGCTGTCAGGCAGGCTTTGGATATTAAGCAATGGAACATTTATGGTGGTTCTTACGGAACACGTAAGGCATTAACCTACATGAAAATGTTTCCAGAATCGCTGCGTGCTGTGGTGTTAGATTCAGTGGTGCCTCAAAGTGAACCTTTGGCTTCTTCTCATGAAGCCAATTTGCAAAACACCTTACGCGCTGTTTTTGAGCGATGTGAAGCCGATGTCTCATGTAAAGAAGCTTTTGGTGATGCTGAGCAGCAAATGTGGAAATTATTCCAAACTTTAGAGGAATCCCCTGTTGAGTTGAGCATGATCAGCCCAGCTTTGGGTGAGCGTGAAGAACTGACCTTTTCTAAGGAGTATGCGGCGATTGCATTGCGCATGTTTTCATATGGCCCTGAAACCATGGGCTTGATACCTTTGATGGTGTCTTTGGCCAATCATGGTCAATATGAAACCATGGCTTATCAGTCTTTAATGGTAGGCGCCAATTTAGAAGAAAGTTTAAACAATGCTTTAGAGCTGTCTGTGATTTGTGCTGAGGATGTACCGTTCATGGCAGACAAACAGCCTGAAATGTCGAATTATATTTTTGGTGATAAATTTTATGAATTGATCAAAGCACGTTGTGACATTTGGGACAGCCCAAGGGCGGATGCATCGTTCAAGGAAGATGTGGTATCAGACATTCCGACTTTGTTGTTATCAGGTGAGTTAGATCCTGTGACGCCACCGGCTTTTGCCGATAAAGCGATGCAAACGCTGAGTAATTCCCAACATTTAGTGGCCAAAGGGCAAGGTCACATTGCTGTGACGCGTGGTTGTATGCCAAAAATATTTGGCCAATTTATCAAAGATCCTGAGGTAGAGTTGGACACAGAATGCATGAAAAGTTTCCAAGACTTGACCTTTTTCGTTAACCTCAATGGGCCAAAAGAATGATTTCAGTAAAATCTATCAGTAAAAGCTTCGGTGAAGTCGAAGCAGTAAAAAACGTTTCTTTGGAAGCCCCTGACGGACAAATTACCGCTTTGTTGGGCGCCAATGGTGCAGGTAAAACCACGTCCATGCGGATGATATATGCTTTGATCAAACCGGCGACTGGATCGGTGACTGTTGATGGGATTGACTCTGTAGTTGATCCGATTGGAGCCCGAGCTCGCATGGGTGTGTTACCTGATGCTCGCGGCCTTTACACCCGGTTGACCGCACGTGAAAATATTGAATATTTTGGGCGTTTGCAAGGCATGAATGATGCTGATATAAACCTTCGAATAGATGAAATGGTTGAGCGTTTGGGCATGGAAAAATTCATTGAACGCAAGACCGATGGTTTCTCTCAGGGTCAAAGGGTCAAAGTGGCTTTGGCACGTTGTTTAATTCATGACCCGCAAAATATTTTGTTAGATGAGCCAACCAATGGCTTGGACGTAATGAGTACACGAGGCGTGCGTAATTTTTTACGTGATGAAAAAGCCAAAGGCAAGTGCATTTTGTTTTCATCGCACGTGATGCAAGAAGTATCGGCAGTGTGTGATGACATTGTGGTGATAGATGCAGGCGCGATACGCTCTCGTGGTTCTGAGGCTGATTTGTTGACAGAAACGGGCAGAGACAATTTAGAAGATGCCTTTGTGCATTTAGTAACAGGAGGTCAGCTATGAGTCGTTCTGCATTCAGTACGGTGTATTGGAAAGAGGTGTTCGAAAACCTGAGGGACAAACGCACCATGATGTCTTCGGTTTTAATGGGTTCTGTTATGGGGCCATTGTTGATGGTCGGTTTAATGAACATGACGGTCAAAATGCAAAAAGACAAGTCAGAAAAGCCTTTGGAATTACCCGTTGTTGCGATGGAACATGCGCAGAGCATGAAGACGTTTTTGTTAAGCCAAGGTGTTGAACTCATAGAAATCGACAAATCTCCTGAACAGGTGATTAAAGACAAAGACCATGATGTGGTTTTAGAGATTGATGAAGGATTCGCTGAGGCAGTCAGCAACGGAGAACCGGCAAAAGTGATGCTTTACTATGATGATTCAGCCAAAGGCGCGGCAAAGGTGACGGTACGCCGTGCCCGAGCATTGGTGAATGGTTACAGCAGGGGCATTGGTAACATGCGTTTACAGTTGCGTGGAATTCCACAGTCATTGACTCAAGTTATATATATTGAAGACCATGATTTATCGACAAAAACTTCTCGTGGTGCACAGTTTTTAAGCTTTTTGCCATACTTTTTGATCATTGGTTTGTTTGCAGGTAGCATGTATTTGGCGATTGATACCACTGCGGGTGAAAAAGAACGGAAGTCGATGGAGCCGTTGTTTTTGAATCCAGTGTCACGAAGTGCGATTTTGTCTGGTAAATTGGCAGCGACTGTCAGTTTTGGATTGTTGACTTTGGTCCTGACGGTATTGGCCTTCAAATTAACCTTGCCTTGGTACCCATTTGAAAAACTGGGTATGAGTTTCGACTTGGATATCATGTCTATGGCGCTGATGTTTTTGGTGTTGGCACCTTTGGCATTGTTAGCGGGTTCAATTCAGACGATAATTGCGGCTTTTGCCAAGACATTCCGTGAGGCGCAAACTTATGTGGGGTTGTTGATTATGATTCCCATGATACCCAGCATGATGCTGATGTTCTTGCCGGTGAAAGAAAAGCTCTGGATGATGGCGATTCCCATTTTGAACCAAAACTTAATCATCAATCAAATGATTCGTGGTGAAGTGGTGGGCTGGGATGCGATTTTAGTGACCATTTTCAGTACCTTGTTACTTGGCTTGATTTTGGCTTGGGTTGCTGTTCAGTTATACAACCGAGAAAAAATGCTGTTTTCAGACTGATAAGATGTCAGTACACGAGGTTTTACAGGAAAGGTCATTGGGCTTTTCCTGTGACCTGAAATCAATAAAAATGCTGGTGTTTTGTGGTAAAAAGCATTATTTTATAACCTTTAATTGTTGAATCCTTCATGAAAAAGTTTGCTTTAGTTTGTTTGGTTTTGCTGTCTTCTTTGGCAATTGCAGGAACCACTTTGTATAAATATACAGACCCTAATGGTGTCACACATTACAGTCAAACCAAAATTGATGACCGGTATGAAGCCGTTGAGGCGCAGCCAGTTTCTGTGGTGCCTTCACAATTGAAAACCACACCCAATCCAAAAGTCAATGAAGAAAAAGAAGTGTCTTCTAAAGAGCTGATCAAATCTTTTAAATTAACCAAGCCAAAACAAGAAGAAAATTTATGGGGTACTGGGCTTTCAGTAACAGCTTCAGTGGATGTTGAGCCTGGCTTACTAGAAATTTATGATATCCAATATGTGATAGATGGTAAAAGCAAGCCAGCGAATAGCCGAGCCACACAAAAGTTTGAAAATATTTACCGTGGTGAACACAAAATCTATGGCCAGTTGGTAGAAAAAGGCAGTAATCGGGTGGTGAAAAAAACCCAAGTGGTGACATTTTTCATGCATCAGCAATCAAAAAAGTAACCCAAAGGCGTGTATTACCCAGTCGATCACGTCTTGAAATAAAAAAGAAAAATTAACCGCGCTGGGCCTTGTCTTGAAACCTAATTTAGGGAATTAAACGACATTTGCCAAAAACTTCTACGAAGCATATAATAGTTATGTTCTTATTGTACGGAGTGGTTATGTCTAAATTTGCTTTATCGTTATTGTGCCTTTATTCATCAATGTCTTTTGCCGATAAAAAGGCTCATGAAACCTGGGGGCAAGGTGAACAATTTCATCACATGAAGCAGTTGCCAGAGTCTAAGCAGTTTTCAGCAGCACCATCTAAGAACAGAGGTATTCATACCAGCTATCAAGTCAGCATAAACAATCAAGGTGATAATGTTCTTGGCGATGCGGCTAATGAACCATCGATTGCAGTTAATCCACTCGATCCCAGTCAAATGGCCATAGGTTGGCGACAATTTGGCAGTGTCCAAAGTGACTTCAGAGAAGCAGGAAGCGCCTATTCATCAGATGGCGGAAAAACATGGCATAAAAATGGTCCTATTGAAGCGGGTAAGTTTCGATCAGACCCGGTGTTGAGTAGTGACGCAGATGGTACTTTTTTCTATCAATCATTACGGGTTGTGAATCCAAATAACTTGAATACTGCTGATTTTTATGTGGATCAATGGCGCTCTAATGACGGTGGGAAAACATGGACTGACAAAACCTATGCATATGCTGGTGATAAAAGTTGGTTTGCCATTGATGAAAATAATTCAGCCGATAGGGGTAATATTTATGCTGCTTGGAATGTGGCTGGGAATGGTTTTTATCCACACACTTTTAACTATTCTACAGACAACGGACAAAGTTTTCATGCCCCAATTACAATACCAATGAAGCCAATCTTTGGTACAGTAGCAGTGGGCTTTGATGGAGAAGTTTATGTGGCTGGTGTGGATGGAGATTTAAGTCACCTGGGTGCGGGTTATGTGCTTCGTTCTAACAATCCAATAGCAACTATGTTTCCGGATTTTGCTCAAATTACTTCACTTGACTTAGGAGGTGGTTTAAGAACAGGAGCAATCAACCCAGTGGGTTTATTAGGTCAATTGTGGGTGGCGACAGATAAATCACAACGGCACAGCAGGGGGAATGTGTATGTTTTCGCATCTGTTAAGCCATGGGCGCATTCTGATCCTTTGGACGTTCATTTCCAAAGGAGTACTGATGGAGGCATCAGTTTTGAACCTTTCAAAAAAATCAATTCAGATCCATCCCGAAGAAACTATCAATGGTTTGGAACCATGGGAGTTGCGCCGAACGGGCGCATAGATGTGACTTGGTACGATACGCGAGATCATCAAACCATGGGCCAGCCTAAGCGCTCTGAACTGTATTATAGCTATTCTTATGATGGCGGATTGACATTTGCTAAAGAGCAGCCGATTACACCTGTTTTTTGGCATAACAGGGGCTATCCAGTTCAGCAAAAATTGGGTGATTACATAGATATTGTTTCAGACAATGGAGGGGCACATATAGCTTATGCGGCGACATTGAATGGTGGGCAAGATGTATATTATGTATATGCAAGGCCAACATTGCACGAAGAAAACCCCAATTTTCCAGCACATGAAATGGACAACGCCTGGTACAACCCGAACAGCCCAAACCAAGGTATATTTACCAAAACGTTGGTGTTAAACCCTAACAGTACCAACCCACAGCTACAAAATTTTGAGGCAGTCTTTACTTACACACCAGCAGGTGACCCAATCTGGTTTACATTACAAAATGATCACCCTTTAACGGGGGACAGCATCACATTCCCAGTCTTAATGCCTTCAGGTGAAATGGTTGATGGAAAACCGCAAATTCGTGCTGTGGGACTGGCAGTAAAGTCGCGGATGTATGATGATGAAGGTGAGTTTATACCACACCGCATGCATTATGAGTTTGATATGACAGAAACAGTTAAAAATCAAGTGATGAGTTTGACTGCCGGAACATCATATTTCGATGAATCATTTTATGTTAATAATGTTTTTTATGGCACATCCAAGTCCATAGAATTAGAACCTTTGGTGCCTATTGATCAAGTCCGTGATGACTTTTGTCACCCACAAGGCCAGGCGTTGATTGCAGATGGAGAGTCATCTGAAGGTCGGGTTCAATTCAGTTTTCAAAGAGGGGATAAGTTGAATGTGTTTGGAGCCGATTTCAGCTATAAGAAAGCCGTTGATGATGAAGGAAATGTCAGTTTGTTGTTAGATCAGAATGGCAAGGTTCAACCTGTTTGGTATACACTAAATTCTTTGAATGAAGGGGTATCTGATAATGGAGATGTCGATAATCAAATTGATTATTCAACAGGAGGTGTGGGTTTTTTTGAAATCACAAGCTTATCTCCAAACATTGTTACTGTGGGGCAAGAGCAGATCAGACAAAGTCATTCAACTGGCTTTAAAGTGACTAAACCCACTGGAGAAATAGAACAACAGTTTATTTTGGCGATAAATTCTTATTGTGAATTGCCTGATTGATGAGGAAAACACTGAAGATACGCAGATAATCAGTTAAAATGCACCGTTTTATTTTTTAAAGATTACGGTCATGAAAACCACTCAATTTCACATTGTTACAAGGAAAGAAACACCGCAAGACGCTGAAATCATTTCTCATCAGTTAATGATACGCAGTGGTATGATCCGTAAATTAGGAGCGGGACTGTATACCTGGTCGCCTTTAGGTGTTCGAGTTTTGCAAAAAGTCGAAAACATTATTCGTGAGGAAATGAATAAAGCCGGCGCCTTGGAAATGTTGATGCCAGCGGTACAACCAAAGGAGTTGTGGGAAGAAACAGGCCGGATAGATGATTTTGGTGGACAGTTATTGGCCATTCATGATCGTGCTGAGCGAGACTACTTTTTTGGCCCTACGCATGAAGAAGTGATCACTGATTTTGTCCGAAATGAAGTTAATTCTTACAAGCAATTGCCCATTAACTTTTATCAGATTCAAACCAAATTCCGCGATGAAATCAGACCACGTTTTGGTGTCATGCGCTCAAGAGAATTCATTATGAAAGATGCTTATTCTTTCCACATGAATAAAGAATCATTGGTAGATACTTACGAAAAAATGCATGATGCTTACACCAACATCATCAACCGCATAGGTTTGGATTTCCGTTGTGTGTTGGCTGACTCAGGTGCCATTGGAGGATCGGGCTCACAGGAATTTCATGTCATTGCTGATTCTGGCGAAGATGCAATCATGTATTCTGACACGGGTGAGTATGCAGCTAATATTGAAAAATGTACGGCTGTTTCATTGATAGCTGAACGTGCGCAGGCGACAAAAGAAATCGAGAAAGTGTCAACACCTACACAAAAAACGATAGAAGAAGTGGCTGCTCACTTGACTGTCACTAAAGACCAAACGATTAAAACCTTGTTGGTAGAGGGTTCAGAGGGTCCTGTGGCTTTGGTCGTCCGTGGAGATCACCAATTGAATGAAATTAAAGCCAACAATTTATCTGCGGTAGCAACACCATTCCGCATGTTGAATGACGATGAAATCAAAACAGTGGCGGGCTGTGATGCCGGCTTTATAGGTGTTAAAGAGTTGAATTGTCATGTCATCGTTGATGCAACGGTGGCAAACATGTCAGACTTTGTATGTGGCGCTTCGGAAAACGGTTATCATTTGACGGGTGTGAATTGGGACAGAGATGCCAGTTTTCAGCAAGTTGAAGATTTACGTGATGCTCAAGTGGGTGATCCAAGTCCAGATGGTGTTGGTACTTTGAAAATGGCACGTGGTATTGAAGTGGGCCATATTTTCCAATTGGGCAGTAAGTATTCAGAAGCAATGAAAGCAGTTGTTCTGAATGAACAAGGCAAGTCACAAGCGATGGAAATGGGTTGTTACGGGATGGGCGTAACACGCATGGTGGCTGCGGCGATTGAACAAAACCATGATGAGAAAGGCATCATCTGGCCTGCTGGAATTTCTCCGTTTCAAGTGGCGATTTTACCGATGAATTATCAAAAGTCCGAGCGTGTACGTTTAGCAGCTGATGAATTATATGCTGAGTTAACGGCGTTAGGTATTGAGGTTATTTTGGATGACCGAAAAGTGCGTCCAGGCTTTATGATGTCAGACTTTGAATTGCTGGGAGTACCACATCAGGTCATCATTGGTGATCGCGCCTTAGACAGGAATGAAGTGGAATACCGTGCACGTATTGATATGGCGTCAAAAGATGTGTCACGTGATACAATCATTTCATTCTTATCACAAGCCATCAACGCATGAAACGAATCAAAGGTTCAATTAAAGAAGGCGCGGTATTTTTAAAGAATGCCATGGCCAATCCTAAGGAGGTGGCTTATGTTTTTCCTTCTTCACCTTGGTTGGTTAATAAAGTGGCAAAAGTGGCCAAGTTGGATAAAGCCAAAAGAATCATAGAATTGGGTCCTGGTACTGGCGGTACAACGCGTGCTATTTTGAAACAAATGTCACCAGATGCGGCCTTGGTGAGTGTAGAAATCAATGCTAAGTTTATTGAGCACATGAATAAAACCATAGATGACAAGCGCTTAACCATCAGTGATAAAGGTGCTCAGAACTTACCAGAAATTATCACAGACCAAGGTTGGGAAGACGTGGATGTCATCATATCTGGCATACCATTTTCAACCTTACCCAAAGGATTAGATTTGGCGATTATGGATGGTATACATGAGACACTAAAACCTGAGGGCATGTTTTTGGCCTACCAACTCAGGGATCATGTGAGTAAATTAGCTGAACCGCTGTTTGGTCCTTATACGTTCAAAATGGTTGAGTATAAAAACCTACCGCCCATGCGGATTTACACTTGGGAAAAAAAGTAAGCTTCTGTCGTTTATTTTAAAAAGCACCTTCATCATGAGCGGCACCTACGAGTGCCGCTTTTTCGTGGTTGCTTAAGTTGTTGTTTTGCCAATATACAATCAGGTGTGGGTGTTTGGTTTGTTCAAATCCAACTGCCATGTCAATTTTGTAAGCACCTTGGTGGCCTACATGACCAAATACAGCATCGCAATCTGTCAGCAGTTTGACTGATTCTGATAGCATCACAAAGGCAACACCACCTTGTGCTGATAATTGTTGACGTAAGTTTTTAGGTACTTGTCTTAGAGCGCGTGTGTTAACACACATGCCTCCACCCAAATATATTTTGTCTTTATGAGTAAAGTGTACGTAGCCTAAGGTCAAAGTTTTTCCTTGCTCGCTGAGCAATAATACAAAGTGTTTCGGGAAGTTGGGAACGGGGTCACCAAAAGATTGTTGGAATAATTCTGCAGCAAAAGGGGCTGCATCATTGACTTCTACTAATGTGAGTTGGCTGTGCTCAGAAAACGACATGATGACTCGAGACAAAAAGCCTATTGTAAACAATTGTTGAGTGTAATCAATCGAAGATTAAAGAGGTGGAGTTACAGAAATCAAGAGAGTTAAAAAGCGTTAGGGGAGGAATAATTTCTGTAACTCCGTTGCTTGCTTATGGTTCATACTACTACTAATTACTACGTACGTCAATTACTATTTTATATAAGATTTCTTAATTAAATGGTTAATTGCCGTTTAATATATAGACCATTGTAGTCCCATAAAAGTTACAAAAAATGTGCCGAAAGTCCTTCAAATAGCCTGTTTTGGGTTGGTTTTATGAAAATTTAACCAAACTTTATACAAACATTTTTTGTTTCTGTAAAAAAGCGCAAGGCTTCTAAGCCACCTTCACGACCTTGGCCAGATGACTTAACCCCACCAAATGGTGTGCGTAAATCTCTGAGTAACCAACAATTAACCCAAACAATACCCACTTCAAGTTGCTTTGCTACGCGGTGGCATCGAGAAACGTCTTGGCTCCAAACACTACAAGCGAGGCCATATTGCGAATCATTGGCCAGTTTTATTGCGTCTTCATCTGTTTCAAAGGCTTGGACTGTTGCCACTGGGCCAAAAATTTCTTCTTGATTACAGCGGGCATCGTTACTTAAGTTGGCAACCAATGTGGGTTGAACAAAATAACCCTGTTCGCACCTGCCTGTCATGGGGTGTTTTTTTCCACCTGTAAGGATGGTTCCACCTTCTTGTTGAGCCAAAGCAATATAAGAGAGGACTTTATTCTGATGGGATGCTGAAACCAAGGCACCAAATTGAGTGGCTTCATCTAAGGGGTCGCCAATTTTCATTTTTTCCACTTCCTTGGTTAAAGCGGCTATAAACCTTGAGTAAATCGGTTGCTGAATATAAATTCGAGAACCACATAGGCAAATTTGACCCTGGTTTGAAAAAGCGGCACGGGCCACCTCTTTAACGGTTTTGTCAAAATCACAATCGGCAAAGACTAAGGTTGGATTTTTGCCGCCCAGTTCCAATGACAGTTTTTTATTGCTATTGGCTGTGGTTTGTTTGATGAGTGTACCAGTGGCTGATCCGCCAGTGAAGCTGATGGCTTTTATGGCGGGGTGTTGGGTAATGGCAGCACCAATTTGAGCGCCAGAGCCATGTAAAATATTTAAAACTCCGGGTGGTAACCCTGCCTTGATACAAAGCTTAGAGAATAAATAAGCCGTCATTGGCGTGACTTCAGAGGGTTTGGCAATGACACAATTACCAGCTGCCAATGCTGGGGCAATTTTCCAAGTAAATAAATACAAAGGAAAATTCCACGGAGAGATACAAGCCACTGTACCGATGGGGTCACGTAAAGTGTAGTTGATGGCGGTATTTTCCATGCCATGTGACTCACTCGAAAATTGTGTTATTGCTTGTGCAAAAAAACGAATGTTGGCTGCAGCCCGGTATATATCAACATTTTTTGCAAAAGTGATGGGTTTGCCATTATCGATGGCCTCGGCACGTGCCAAATCATCAGCATGCTCATCAATTAAATCTGCAATACCAGACAAAATGGCCGACCGTTGTTCTGCTGGTGTATTAGACCAGGCCGCTTTTGCATTTTCAGCAGCCAGTACAGCAAGGTCTAAGTCGTCGTTATCAGAATTCGGGCATTGGGCATACAGCAGTCCGGTAGCAGGTTCAAAATCATCTAAATATTGACCAGATAAAGGCGTTGTATTTTTTCCGTTGATGTAATTTTCAATGGTAATCATAAGGTCAAAGGCAGGCGGTTCTGCCACCATCCACAGGCACATTGATGCCGTTCACATAGGCCGCAGCTGGAGAAGCTAAAAAGCCAACCACATTGGCAAATTCTTGAGGAGAGCCAAATCGTTTCATGGGTATGATGCTTTTTTCTTGAGCAATCACTTCATCGACGGATAAACCTGTTTTCTTGGCTTTGTTTTCAAAAATAGCAGACAATCGACCAGTTTCAGTGGCTCCAGGTAAAACATTGTTGACAGTGATGTTGTATTGCCCCAGTTCATTGGCTAATGTTTTGGCCCAGCTCGCAACAGCACCTCGAATGGTGTTTGAAACACCCAGATTGGGAAGGGGCTGTTTAACTGAAGTGGAAATGACATTAAGTATGCGTCCAAAACCGGCTTGTTGCATGGATGGAATCACCGCTTGAGCCAATATTTGATTACAAATCAAATGTTGATTGAAGGCAGCAGAAAAGTCAGCCGGCTGTGCATTGATGGCCAAACCAGGTGGTGGGCCTCCTGTGTTATTGACCAATATGTGAACAGGGTTATCCGCAATGAATCCGTCAATGGCTGCTTGAACTTGTTTAGGTTCACTGAAGTCAGCGATCAAATACTGGTGATGTTGCCCTTCTTGTTGATGCAAAGTTTCAACAGCTTGTTCTAATGACGATTTGTTTCGTGCCAATAAAACCACATCAGCACCTTGTGTGGCCAGTTGCTGTGCGATGGCTAATCCCATGCCTTGTGATGCACCACAAACCAATGCCCGTCTGCCATTAAGTAAAATGTCCATTATGCCTCCTTGATTGCTTTAATGAGTAGTTCACGCGCCAAAACCGCATCGGTTCGGGCTGCGAATTTAAATTTAATGATGTCGCTGGTCAAGCGCAAATTGAATTGTGTCCCTTGACTGGCATCGGCTTCAAAAACAGCAGTGACAAACACCACGTGCTGAAGTACCAAAGTGTATCCTTTTAGTTCATAAGTTTTCATAAAGGATTAGACCTCAGAAAATCAAATATCTTACCTGAAATCTAGACAATTCGCAGGCGAAAAAAAATCCCAAACCCAAATTGTTCAATTTAGACTTGGGACATCACTGAGTCGAAAGTGTATTCAAATTAAGAAGATTTGGCTTCTGATTGATCGCTTTCAGTAGTTTCACCGTAAGACCACGATTGAAACGGGAAGGGTTTGTCATTGGTTTGGAAAGAAACGTATTTGATGATATCAGCCAAGAAATCACCGAGCTCTCCATTAAAAGCTTTTAAGTTTTTATTCAATTGACCTGTGATTAACAAGAAACCGAATTGAACCAATACCACCACGCCGAACACCCATAATGACAACCAACCAATAAAAGCAAATAACAGTGTAACGAAAATTCGAGTGATTACTTCGTTACTGACCACTGGCTCTTTTTTTTCTGTGGCAGGTGCTTCAGTTGATGATTTTTCAGCTGTTGATTCATTGGCATCAGTTGCTTCTGATTCGATGACATTGACGGTCTTGTCGTCTGTATCGGTATCAGTGTTTTTGTTGTTGTTTTGTTCAGTCATAGAAACCTCGTGTTGTCTGTTTCTAATTATTTTGAAGCAATTGGACCTGAATTCACAGTGCCAAAAGTCAGTGAATTGCGTTACTTTTTCAAGCTGGCCAACATAGAGCCAGAAACAATAAAGCCTATGCCAAGGTAGCCTATCAAACTGATGGTTTCATGATCTAATAAGTCGGGGAATATGCCGGCAAAGACATTGATGAACAGTAAAGTGAAGACAGGTGTCATGGCCAACACCATGCCGACACGAGAAGCCTGCCAGTAATTTAATGCTTCAGCAAAGGCAGTATAAGCGCCAACCGTATTGACACAGGCATAGGCAACAGCCCACCATTGAGTGTTGCTGACATGTTGAAATTGAACTGTATCAATACCACCAAGTAAACTCAAAGAAGCAAACAGATAAATAAACAATAAAATGGTTTGAGAAGACAGTTTTGAAGCTAATTTTTTTTGAATCAAAGCATAAATCGCCCAGGTCAATGCGGCAGCAAACATCACAGCAAAGCCAAGGGAAAAATCGCTGTTAAGTATTTGTGTCAATTGATCTTTAAAGAAAAAGGCCATACCAACAACAATCAAGCTGGCACCAAAAAACTGTATTTTAGAAAATGACTCTTTAAAAATGAGTACGCCTCCTAATGTCATGAGTAGGGGGGCCATTTGTATAAAAACCTGAGCATTGGCGGGTGATGTCATTTCTAAACCATATAAAAACAACAAGTAGTTTGCCACTAACATGGTGGCAGCAACGATTAACCAAAGCCACTCTTTTGAATTAAGTGTTAAAAACTGGTGATAACGTTTTTTTAAAAGCAGTAAAACAGAAGTGACCAATGCAGCAAACAAAAACCTCAACCAAGTTAAAGTCCACGCATCCATGGCAGACATACTGATTTTTAGAGAGACAGGTAACGTACTCCAAAACAGCACCGTAACTAAGGACAAAATCAAACCGATTTTCCAATTATTTTGTGTGTTTCCCATGTAGGCATCCTGACATCAACCCGTTGGGTTAACAAATAACAAAAGCGGTATTAGATAATATATATAAAAGTAAAGTAAATAAATATTCGTTCTAACTGAGCGTTTTTGGAATTAAATGTGGGAAATGTTCAGACACAATTCAGAAATAATCCATTACAATTTAAAGTGTTGAATATTGTGGAACAGAGCCGTGAAGAAAATAATACCCTTTTTGAGCCTTTTTTTAGCTTCGTGTGCTACCTATCATACACACCATGTAGAAGATGACTATTATGATGATTATGAAGGACATGTTGCTTATATCAACAGTTATAACTACTACCCTGACCGATGGGGAATCAATTACAGCAGTGCATACTACAGTCCCTACAGGTACCCTCGTATAGGTTTTTATTACAATGACTGTTTCAGTTGGACTTGGGGTTGTTACGGCTATGGGTCGTTCAATACATGGTCATCATGGTCTCCTTGGTATTATGGTGGTATAGCTTATTCAACTTGGCATTATGATGACTACTGGTGGTATAACCATTGGCGGAACCGAAATCACCCACGTTATGGCGGGCGTAATGATAGCCGTCGTGAAGTATTAAGGCTGGCAGACAGGCAAAGGGGACGTGGTTATAAAAACAATAACACAAGAAGAAATACAGTTAACCGGAATCGAGTGAGCCGTGAGCGAAGCCGGTACAACAAGCCTGTTCGTCAGCAGCGAGTTCGTCAACTGCCCAGTAACCGCCAACAAAACAGGAGCAGACAGCCACAAAGAAATCGACAAGCTGTCATTGAAAATAGAACTTATCGAAATAGGTCAACTGGGTCACAATCTATCGAAGCGACAGACAGCCGTAACGAATTACGACGTCAAACCAGGGAAAGGGCGCAAAATAATTGGGTGGCACGTGATTTAGATCTGCCTAACCGTCAGAATCAGCACGAAAGAAACCGATATACCGGCACAGAATATAACCGTAACAATGTAATGGAGAATCCCTCGCAGAGGCTTCGACATCAACAAAAAGTCAATCAAAATGTCAATACCAATTCCGCAGCTCTATATAATCGGCCCAATCGAATGAATAAGCCTGCGCAGGCGTCAAATGCTCGCAGTCGGTCAAACCAAGCAGGGTCAAATAAACCCAGAACAAATCCACCCAGGTCCAAGCAAACAAACACCCACAAACAGCGCACAAAAAGTAAAAGTAGATCAAATGACCGCCAACGCGCTTCAAGTCGCAATGAAAGGAAAAACAGAAATTGATAGGTGACCAATAGCCAGAAGAAGAGAAGAGCCAGTGTTAAACGTTGGCTTTTTATGTGTTATCTAGATGTAGAAACACCCGCTATCATGTAAAATCGACTGGTTTAAAAATTTGGGAACAATTACATGATTAAGAAATCTATGGTTCTGGCTGCAACATTGGCCGTTGCCGCGTGTCAACCTCAACAGCAAAAACCACAAAATGAAGGCGTTACTGTTGCCGATGCGGAGCAGTTTATACAGCAGGTAGAAAATACATTATTAAAAGATGCTGAATATGCCGCACGTATTGCTTGGGTTCAAGCTAATTTTATCACTGAAGACACCATTTGGTTGGGTGCTAAAAGCACAGAAAAAATGATTGGCTTGGCAGTGAAGTTTGCCAATGAAGCCAAGAAATTTGACAACTTGGAATTATCAGATGATATGCGTCGCAAACTGGGCATCATCAAACTGGGTACGCCATTGGCTGCACCAGATGATGCTGAAAAAAATGCAGAAATCGCAGAGATAATGGCAAACTTGGATGCCATGTATGGTGCCGGGAAATATTGTGAAGCAGGCAAGTGCCAGTCGTTGGGCGAATTATCAAAAACGATTGCTGAATCCAAAGACGCCGATGAATTATTAAAGGCTTGGGAAGGTTGGAGAACGGTTTCACCAGCTATGCGTGAAAAATATCAACGTATGGTTGAGTTGGCAAATGAAGGTGCCAGAGATTTAGGATACCAAGATACGGGTGCCATGTGGCGAGCAGGTTATGACATGCCTGCCAGTGAATTCCCTGTTAAGCTTGATCGTTTATGGACACAAGTTAAACCATTGTACGACTCATTACAGTGTCATGTTCGAACCAAACTGACCGACCATTATGGTTCAGAAGTGATGGGTGATGATGGCATGATTCCTGCCCATTTACTGGGTAACATGTGGGCTCAAGATTGGATGGGTGTTTATGATTTAGTCAAACCTGCTGATGCAGGCAGTACCATCGATGTAACCGCTTTACTTAAGCAACATGATTATGATGCTGAAAAAATGGTAAAAACGGCAGAAGGATTCTTTACTTCGTTAGGCATGGATCCCTTGCCTGAAACATTTTGGAACCGTTCACTGTTTACTAAGCCACAAGATCGAGATGTCCAATGTCATGCCAGTGCATGGAATATTGATAACATTGAAGACATCCGCATCAAGATGTGTATCAAAGAAGATTATGAAGATTTTGTGACCATTCATCATGAGTTAGGCCACAATTTCTATCAACGTGCCTACAATGACAAAAGTATTTTGTACCGCAATGGCGCCAATGATGGTTTTCATGAAGCCATTGGCGACACAGTTGCCCTGTCGATCACGCCTGAATATTTGAAAAACATTGGCTTAATTGATGAAGTACCTACTTCAAGTAATGATTTGGGTATGTTGATGAAAAAAGCATTGGAAAAAATTGCCTTTGTTCCTTTTGGGTTGATGATTGATCAGTGGCGTTGGAAAGTGTTCAACGGTGAAATTTCAGCAGAAGAGTACAATGCCGGCTGGTGGCGTTTGCGCAATCAATACCAAGGTGTTAAAGCACCTTCTGAGCGTACAGAAGATCATTTTGACCCCGGTGCTAAATACCACATCCCAGGAAACACACCTTATACACGCTATTTCTTGGCACACATTTTGCAATTTCAATTCCACAGAGAACTGTGTAAAACAGCAGGTTTTGAAGGAGACTTACACCAATGCTCAATTTACGGAAACAAAGCTGCGGGTGAAAAATTAAATCAAGTGTTGGAAATGGGTGCTTCACAACCTTGGCAAGACGCGCTGGAAGTGTTAGCCAACTCACGTGAAATGGATGCCACTGCTGTGGTTGACTACTTTGCTCCATTGAAAACTTGGTTAGATGAGCAAAACAAAGGCCGTAACTGCGGTTGGTAAAAAGCCTTTATGATTTTCAAAGGCTGTGCTGTTTGGCACAGCCTTTTTTTTTGCTGGATTAAAAGCTAATCAAACCGCCAACAATTGTTAACTTATAGGCTTTGCGGTAGAAAAGCTTGATAAGGCTTGTTACCCTTAATGAACTTAATAACTAAGGAGAATAATATGAGCGTAGCACGCGTTACAGAAATCATTTCAGGTTCTAAAAAGAGTTTTGAAAAAGCAGTCGAGAATGGCATAGAACGGGCCAATAAAACATTGAAAAATGTCACCGGTGCCTGGGTTGAGAGTCAAAAAGTTGTGGTAGAAAATGGCGAGGTAAAAGAGTACCGAGTGGCGATGAAAGTCACCTTTGTTTTAGAAGATTAAAAAATTCTTCTGAACCCATACAGTCCCTTGATTTTTTGGGTCTGTCCAGCAGTCAATCTAATGCCTTAGCAGTTCGTCCATGTTAAGGCCTTTCTACTGCATTCGTCTAAATATTCATTTATAATATCTCAGGTTCTCATTCTTTGTACAAAATGAACCTAAGCTCTGAATTAATTGATTTGATCTATGATGTACCTTTGGGAAACAGCCATTGGGTTGATGTTCTTTTAAAGCTCAGAGACGAATTTCAAGCAGGATTGGTGTTGATGTACCTACTGCCTGCTAACAGTGCACCAGTCATTTTTGCAACTGAACCTGCTGATGACAGTATCTGGGACACTTATAATCAACATTTTTATCGTTTAGACCCTTGGAAACAAGCGATTGACTTACAACAAGCAAATGTCATGTTGCCAGGTGAGGAGATGTTAAACTATTCCGAGTATAAAAAATCTAGTTTTTATAATGATTATTGGCAAGATATGGGATTTAAATATACTGCAGGCGGGCGCATTAAAACCAAAACGACTGAGTGTATGTTGGGATTTCCCAGGTTGACATGTATGCCAGCTTATAGTGAATTTGAAATACGGCAAATGAACTTTTATGTATCACACATCAAGCGGGCATTGCTTTTAGATGGTATTACCGGCCACTCTTTACCTTCACACTTTTATCAAACGGCTTTGAGCAGTGAATATGGTTTATCAGCTGCAGAATCTTCATTAGCAATGGCTTTGATTAAAGAAGAAAGTTTAATTCAAGCTTCTCATCAATTAGGTCGCAGTTACAACACCAGTAAAACACAATTGGCTTCCATTTTTAAAAAAACCCACACTCACAGTCAGATGGGATTGATAAAAAAATTGTTACAAAAGTAGTTACTGTTGGTCAAAGCCACGATAGCCAATGGCTTCAATCAAATGTGTTTGTGTCACATTATCTGCCCCTTCCAAGTCTGCAATGGTTCTGCTTACCTTGATGATGCGGTGGTAGGCCCGTGCCGACAGTTTAAGCTTATCTACCACCTGTTCTAAGAAGTCCAGTTGTAGTTCGGTTAAAGCCACCCACTTTTCTATTTCTTTGGTATTCAGTAGGGCGTTTGTTTTCCCTTTATTCCGTTTGAGTTGTATGTTTCGGCTTTGTATGACTTGTTTACGAACTTCTTCACTACTGACTTGTTTGGCACTGTCTTGTCTTAATTTTTTGTGTGGAATTCTTGGCACTTCAACCTGTAAATCAATCCTGTCCAATAAGGGGCCAGAAATTTTATTTCTATAGTGCTGTATTTGCCCAGGTGTGCACCTACAGTTTCTTGTTTTGTCTCCGTAATAGCCACATGGGCAGGGGTTTAAGCTGGTTATCAATTGAAATTGAGCAGGAAATTCTGCACTTCTAGCAGCACGAGAAATGACGATTTTTCCAGACTCTAAAGGTTCTCTTAGCACTTCCAAAACATGGCGAGAAAATTCGGCCAACTCATCTAGAAACAACACGCCATTTTGAGCCAAGCTTATTTCTCCAGGAAGTGGGTTTGAACCGCCACCGACCAAAGCAACAGCGGATGCGGTATGGTGGGGGCTGCGAAAAGGTGGCTTGCCCCATGTTTTGGTATCAAACCCCTGTGCACTGATAGAAGCCACTTGTGCGGTCTCCAGGGCTTGTTGGGCAGTTAATGGCGGTAAAATGCCTGGTAGCCGACTGGCCAGCATGGTTTTTCCTGTGCCAGGTGGTCCAAAAAGCAGCAAATTATGACCACCAGCTGCCGCAATGATCAACGCCCTTTTCGCTTGCTCCTGACCTTTTACATCGCTTAAGTCGGGAAAGCTTAAAATTTCATGGCCCTTAACTGGCACGTGAGCCACGGGTAAATCGTCGACAGCATCTAACCAGGCGCAAACCTGTAGCAGGTGGGCTGCTACCCTGCTCTCGCATTGACTGACCAAAGCCGCTTCATTGGCATTATCACTGGGTATAACCAAACAGCGGTTTTCGGCTGCAGTGGCGTTAACAACCGGGAGTATGCCGTTGATGGGGCGTAATTCTCCACCTAATGCCAATTCACCAACAAACTCTACATCGGCCATGCGGTTGGTTTTTACTTGTTCTGAAGCTGCCAGAATCCCTATTGCAATTGGCAAGTCATAGCGTCCACCATGTTTAGGAATATCAGCTGGAGATAAATTGATGGTGATGCGGTGTTGTGGGAATTCAAAACCTGAATTCATAATAGCAGCTCGGACACGGTCTTTAGATTCTTTAACCGCAGTTTCTGGCATACCAACAATAGAAAGGCCAGGCATACCTCGAGAAATGTGAACCTCAACGCGTACTTGTGGCGCTTCTACACCATATGCACCACGAGATAAGACGGTCGCTAATTGAGTCATGTTATTTCAACCAGTAAAATCATCAATTGTATTCAGCTTGAAAAATTAAACGACTGTGATTGTCGATGGTATGTGTAGGTAAATATAGACATCAGGTGGCAAACTGAGGTGTAAACTTTAAAAGGGATGAAAAACTGGTCTCTTTTAACCCATATGGGTGATAGACAATAAAATAACAAGTTGTTAAATTATTAGTCGGCTTCTACAGGGGGTTGCAATGGCGCTTTGATTGGATAGTGCGTTGTTGTGACAAGAAGCTTTTAAGGCCTTTATTGAGAAGAGACGTTGTTTATGGTTCATTTTTTCGTTCATCTATCAATTAAAGGCCTTTTTTTTAATTTTGGTTGAGATTAATTGTTTCTTTAAAACACTGGATACAAGTCTTGAATAATAAAAGAGGTTTAACGTGCAAAAAGACATGCAAACTGAAGGAAAACTTTCTGAAAATAAAATCTTGGCTGTGATGGCAGTTCTGGTGGTGATTATTTTGGCTCTGAATTGGCTTGCTTATCAATCAGTAAGTACAGAAGTTACTTCACAGGAATTATTAGAAAACCCTCAAGCATCAAGTCATTCTGCACAGAGTAATCCAACTATTGTAGATTGAGTTGTTGTTTGTCAGCTTGAACCCATGTTAACGGGGTAGCAAGGGATACCTTATATTCACCTTGTAAGTCAAATGCTGCACGATTGATGGCAAATCTGGCTTGTTTGATGCGATAAACAGATTCTACTCGGTAATTCATTCGCCATTCAACTGCATGGTCTCCTGGATTAAACAATACCAGTTTGGCCTTCTTTTGAGGGTCTAAATGCTTTTCGAGTTCACAGGCCTTGTTCCACACGGCATCAATATATGTTTCCACTTGTTCTGATGAGCTGTCATAGCCAATTTTAAAAGTAACAAAGTCGTTCCAATGAGGCGAATCCACCTTATTCAAGACTTCAATGGTAGCTGCCCTAAGTCGGCTGTTTGAAACGATGATGTTGTGTTTTTGAATCACGTCATGAAAAGTGGTCTCTGTCAGTGACATCCGCCTAACAACAGCCAGAATGTTCATTGATGGGATACGACAAACAACACCTGGTGTTATGTCACCATGATAGAGCAAAATAAGTCCGCTTACCGCATCATGTGCCCATGCTTCTTTGGTGCCGAATAAAATCACCAATAAACCACCAATCACACCAGTGGCTTGTAGCCAAGAGGTGACTTGCCAGATATTGATAAGCAACAGAATAGATACAATAAGTGTTACCAGTAAGACCAGTATGTAACCCATTTCTGATTGATAGGTTCTGGTTTTTACTTTTTCACTTTCAACACTGCGCTCTTTACCATATTTCCTTATCATCCAAGTATGGGAAAACTGGGTAAATAAATAGCCTAAAACAAGAATCAGTCCAGTTTGAGAAATGCGAATAAATACATCGCTGTGGCCATGGTTGTTAAAATAGAAATTTATTAACCAGTCAATGCCATAGACACACAATAGAATCAGGTTCATTATCCTTAATGAACGGGTTCTTTTGGCGTTCAAAGTACTGCTGTCTGAAGGTGCTAAATAATTAAACAGAAATGAGGCAATCAACAACAAAACAATATTTAAAACGACTGCCGTCTTACCAAAGACAGATAAGGTATCAAAATACAAGATGAGTGAGTTGATCATTAGCTGTTTTTAAACTTTGTTAATCTGAATGTCCTGGCTTGCCAGCTCTGATATGATGCGCCCAAACCAGTCGTTATTTTTTCCAATAAGTTCAGGAGGTAATACACCTGTAGGTAAGTTTGAATTGAGTAAAAGCCTAACGCCAGCTGCGCAAGTATAGCCTGTCGTTCTTGCCATTGAAGAGATGTTTTGTTTGTCATCATAATGGTCAATTAGTTGATAGGCTTCTGACGTTTTTTTACCATTTTTAACACCAGATGCTGCGATTTGCATAACTGTTAAGTCAGCTTCATTATGATCAAACTGCCATTGATCTAATAGTACTTTGGCGGTGTTGTCGATGTGTTGAGGCAGGAAAAATCCACCATCAATCAACTGTTGGATTAATTGTGCGTGACCGTTGTAGCGTATGGTTTTTTCAGACATGTTTGGAATATCTACAGTTTGTAACAACGAACGCAGACCATCGGTATTAAATGCCTCCATATGACCTATGCCTTTGAAATAAACAGATTCTATTTCGCTCATGGCTGGGAATACGACTTCTATACCATTTCGCATCATTCGAGCAGGTCGTGTATATTCTTCAATCACATCCAATGGAGCAAATGGAGCCTTGTATTCAAAAGGTTTGATGCGTTCTACGGGAACGCCGCCAACCATACAAGTAAAGTCATCGACTTGATCAAATTGATCAACAAAATGGCCAGCAAATAAGTTTGAAATACCGGGAGCCAAACCGAAGTCAACTAAGGCGGTAACGTCATTTTCTTTGGCCAAGTCATTCAAAGCCAAAGCATCTTCTGAAAAAAACGAGATGTCTACGACATTTTTCTTTAATTCAATCAATTGTTTTAAACGATCAAACCCAAGTTTGCTGGGTAATGCGCCAATCACACAATCCATGTCGGCCACAGCTAGAGCCAATTCATTATTATCACAAGCATTAACAGCCTCCAATTCAAGACAGCCTGATAAGTGGTTCAGGTGTGATACTGACAAATCTGCAAGTGTGACTTTGTGGTCAGAAGACAAATTGTGCGCTATGGCAGAGCCAATACGTCCACCACCTAATACCAAAACTTTTTTCATAGAATATATGCCATTAAAATGTGTAAAATCACAGCAGCAAAAACACCTGCCAATACGTCATCAATCATGATACCAAAGCCACCTTTGACTTTGCTATCTAGCCATTTTATGGGAAATGGCTTCAAAATATCAAAAACCCTGAACAAAACAAAGCCAATGAGTATGCTTTGCCATGTCAATTCAACCATGAAAAAAGTCAACCACAAGCCAACAAATTCATCCCAAACGATGCCGCCATGGTCGTGAACCCCCAGTTTATTGGTGACGGACTGACAGATGTATATACCAGCTGTAAACGTGACAGCAAGCATCACCAAATAGGCTTGCCAAGGAAAATATTGCCATAAAAACAGGAAGGGAATCGCGGCCAATGTGCCCCAAGTTCCAGGTGCTTTTGGTGCCAGACCACTGCCAAAGCCAAAGGCTAAAAAGCCCGATATGGATCCCAGCGCCACTTGTGTGGTTTTGTTAATCATTAATTCTTGAAGTGTGTGAAACCGAATTTTTTTAAAATAATGGGCTGATCATTATTCAGCACCTCAACACGTTTTGAATTCGTGATGGTGCCGATGACAGTGCAAGATGAGGGCAGTTGGGCTTCATGTTCGGGGTCAACTGTGAAACACAGTTCATAATCATCTCCCCCGGCCAAGGCATGCTGTAGCCAGTCACTTTGGGTTTTTAAGGTATTAGATACGGGTAATTTTTCTGTTATTATCTGAGCTCCCACATGGCTTGCAAGACATATATGGCCCAAGTCAGCCAGTAAACCATCAGACACATCAATCATGGCCTTGGCGATGGGTTTAAGAAAGGGAATCATATCTAAGCGGGCGTCAGGTTTGTGTAGCCTTTTGTCACAGTTGAGGTCCATATATGGGTGAGCTAATGCATAAGAGGCACAACCCAAATTTCCAGTCACTGCGATTAAATCACCAACCTGTGCGTCACTTCGGGTTTTGATGTCTTCAAGAGGGGCTTCGCCCATGGCTGTAACCGTGATGCTGCATGGTCCTTGTGTGGTGTCACCACCTATCAGAGCGACATTGTGCCTGTGTAACAGAGAGGCAAAACCTTTGATAAATTCTTCAAGCCAATAGGATTGAACCTCTGGCATGGTGAGGTTCAGCGTTACCCATTGTGGTTTAACACCCATGGCAGCCAAGTCGCTTAAATTAACGGCCAGTGCTTTGTGGCCAATGTCTTGAGCATCATCGTCATTTTTGAAGTGGGTGCCTTCAACCAAAGTATCTGTCGTGATGACCAGCTTTTTATTTGGGTCAGTCGTTAAAATGGCGGCATCATCCCCAATACCTAAACAAACATTGTCTTTTTCAAAGTGACAATGTTTGTTGATTTTTTCGATTAAATCAAATTCGATGGTGCTTACTCCATTTCAGCAGCGCGGGTTTTTTTGGCAACTTGTGTTAATACGCCGTTGACAAAAGTATGGCCGCCTTCTGCACCAAACTCAGTTGCCATCAGGATGGCTTCATTGATGATGACTTTGAAAGGTGTTTCAATGTGATTTAAAAACTCATAAGTTGCCATGTTGAGTACCGCATATTCAACAGCACCGATGGCATTTTTGTCACGACCTAAATGCGGGTCAATAATCGATTCAACTTCTGAACGGTTGGCTTCTATATAACGCAAAGCTTGTTTAAAAAATTCAGTATCAACTTTTGCAAAATCCTGTTCCTCCAGAAATTGTTCAATCACTGTTTTGGCACTCAGGTCGTTAAAATGCATTTGATACAAGGCTTGAACCAATCGTTTGCGTGCACGGTGCTTTCGCGCCAATGGTTCAGGTAATCTTTTGTTCTTTTTATGGCTCATGAAATCATCCGTAAACAGGGAATTTTTTGCACAAATCAGCAGCTTCCGACTTGACTCGTGCAATCACTTCTTCATTATTCATGTCATCCAATATATCACACATCCAGTGGGTGATTTGTTTGAATTCTTCAACACCAAAGCCACGCGTGGTTCCAGCAGGGGAGCCCAGGCGCAAACCTGAGGTCACAAAAGGAGATCGAGGGTCATTGGGGACAGAATTTTTATTCACGGTGATGTGGGCGTCGCCCAATCTGGCTTCCGCATCTTTACCTGTGATGTTTTTATCAACCAAATCCAGTAAAAACAAATGGTTTTCTGTGCCACCGGAAACGACGTTATAGCCACGGTCAATAAACACTTCAGCCATGGCTTGAGCGTTGGTAACCACATTTTGTTGGTATGTCTTGAACTCGGGCTTTAAAGCCTCTTTGAAAGCGACGGCTTTGGCTGCGATCACATGCATCAAAGGGCCGCCTTGAATACCTGGGAAAACCACCGAATTTAATTTTTTCTCAATCGCTTCATTGGCTTTGGCTAAAATGATGCCGCCACGTGGTCCACGCAGCGTTTTGTGGGTGGTAGAGGTTGTCACATCAGCTATGCCTACAGGAGAAGGGTAAACGTCACCGGCAATCAAGCCCGCAACATGGGCCATGTCAACCATGAAATAAGCGCCGACTTCATCAGCAATGGTTCGAAATTTTTGCCAATCAATGCGTTTAGAGTAGGCAGAAAATCCACCAATGATCAGTTTTGGCTTGTGTTTCAAGGCCATTTCACGAACGTTTTCAAAGTCAATTTCACCCGTATCCTCTTCAATGCCGTATTGAACCGCATTGAAAATTTTTCCAGAAACATTAACTTTGGCACCATGGGTCAAGTGTCCGCCATGAGCCAGAGACATACCTAAAATGGTGTCGCCTGGTTGCAATAACGCAAAGTATACCGCTTGATTGGCTTGAGAGCCTGAGTGAGGCTGGACATTGGCGTAATCTGCGCCAAACAATTCTTTGACACGACTGATGGCCAATTGTTCTGCTACATCCACATGTTCACAACCACCATAATAGCGTTTGCCAGGGTAGCCTTCGGCATATTTGTTGGTCATCTGACTGCCTTGTGCTTCCATAACAGCAGGTGATGTGTAATTTTCGGAGGCAATCAATTCGATGTGATCTTCTTGCCTTTGGGTTTCGGCAGCAATTGCAGCATGCAATTCTGGGTCGGCTTTTGCCAGCGTTATCGAACGTTCAAACATAATGTCCAACAGGTTAAAAAAAGCTGTATTTTACATGCCCATGACTAAAATGGTTTGGCTAATACCAAATAAATCACAGCAAAAAGAGCAAAAACGGGCATTTCATTGAAAACCCGAAACCAAACATGGCTGTGTTGTTCCTTTTCAAGTTTAAAATCACGGTGAATTTTAATACACCAATGGTGGTAACCTATCAACAATACAATCAGAACCATTTTGGCCAAAAACCAACCTTGTTTGATGTAAGTCGGCCAATGTTCGCCCGCCAAAGCATACACCAATAACACGGCCGAAATGATTGTGCCAATGAACGTGAATTTCATCATTTTGATTAAGCGAAACTCCATGCCTAAAAGCATTTTTCTTTGGGCTGCATCCTGATTTTGAGCGTGGTTAACAAACAATCGGGGCAAATAAAACAAGCAAGCAAACCAGCTGACTACAAAAAACACATGAAAAGTTTTGATCAATAACAAGGTCTTCACCTCAAGATAACAAATGAAGATGTATAATGCGCGATTTGATTTGACTTTGCAATCATGAGTGTTAAAACACCCCGTTACATCATTCAACAGCAACCTGAAAAAGCCTCATTTGTACGCCGTCACTGGTTGATGGTTTCATTGATGGTGCTGGCAGTGCTTACCTACCTTTTGGGGCGGTATACTAACATTGATGTACTTCAAGCATTCAAAGGGCAGCAAAAAACCTTGGTTGAAGAGAACCAAAAACTTGAAACAGAGAATGAATCTTTGAAAGTTGAGCTCAGCCGCTGGAAGACAGAAGTTCAAGTAAAAGATGAAGCAATCAGAGCATTGCAAAAAATGTTAGAAGATACTGATAAGCAACAAGCGCTTTTGAAACAAGAAATTCAGTTTTTTGAAAGCTTATTAAGTGGTAAAGAACAAGTGAGTGAGTTGAGCGTCTTGAGTGCCAAAGTCAATTCGCGAGGAGACCTGCATCATGTGCAAGTGGTTTTGGCCCAAAAACTAACCAAAGTCAGAGAAAAAACGGGCAGTATCATATTAAAACTCAAGGGCATAAAAGGTGAAGAGGGTGAAACCTTAAATCTGACAGAGCAATTTTCATTAGAAAAATCCTTCTCATTAAAATATTTTCAAGTGTTCAACTACAGCATTAAAGTGCCAGATGGTTTTAATCCCACCGTGCTTTTAGTAGAATTAGAAAGCAGTACGAATAAACCGAAAAAAATTACTGAGCAGTTTGATTGGTCTAAAATAATTAAAAACTGAATCACGGGACAAACATGTTTAATTCAAAACCCAACAACAAAAACACCAAAGAGAGTAAAAGTAACATGGCAACACAGCATCCTCAAAACATTGAAACATTAATCGGTCACAGCACAAGAATCAAAGGCGATATGAAGTACTCAGGTTCGATGCATGTTGACGGTCACATTGAAGGCTCATTAGTTGCTGAAACTGATACAGACACCTTGATGGTGAGTGAAACGGGTCGCATTCATGGCACCATCAAAGCCGGTAACATGGTAATTAATGGCAGCATTGAAGGTGATATCACCGCTTCTGGAAAAATTGAAGTGGCATCACAAGCCAGAATCACAGGCAATATTTATTACACCAACATCGAAATGGAAGCGGGCTCACAAGTTAATGGTCAGTTGATCTATCAAGGCAAAGATGTGGTGACACCAATCAAAAAAGAAAACAAAGATGGAAAATAATGGGGTACTGCTGTCATCCAGCGCAGCAACAAAAATCAGCCAATTGGTTTTAGAAGAGATGAACCCAGATTTAAAATTCAGGGTATATATTATCGGTGGTGGTTGTTCTGGTTTTCAGTATGGCTTTGCATTTGAAGAAGAAATCGTTGACGGTGATCTGGTGAGCGAACAACATGGAGTACAAATGATGGTTGATCCTATGAGCTTTCCGTATTTGATGGGGTCTGAAGTCGACTATTTAGAAGATTTACAAGGTTCACGATTTGTTGTCAGTAACCCCAATGCCAAAACCACTTGTGGTTGTGGCAGTTCTTTCTCAATTTAACTGGTGGCCACTGCAGAATGACTCCTGAAGAAATTTATTTCACTCGTACTGAACTGGATCGTTGTGCGAATATGCGTGACCAAAAACAGCGACTTAAACAGCTGAAAAAATTTAAAACATGTCATTATGTACCTGTTTATTTAGGGAATCACCTTTACCTCAAGGGTGCTGAACATTTTTTTACTGACAGCAAGCCGATAGGTAGCAGTAAAAATGAAACCTTTTTGGGTATATTGAACGATGAATTGTGGTTCAGTTGTTCGGTGAAAGAGTCAGAGGCTCGGGCCTTAGAAGATCAACATGATGCCTCATTTCAGTCATTGAGGCAGTATGCTTTGGCGTTAGATGACGATCAGGGGCATGTGGCCTTATATTCACGTGGCATGGACTTGTGGCATCGCCGTCGACTTTATTGTTCTATATGTGGAACACCAAATAAAGCAGCCAGTTCGGGGCATAAAATGGTGTGTGAAAATGGTCACGAACAGTTTCCTCATATTGAACCTGCCGTTATTGTTTTGGTGTCAAAAGGGGATAAATGTTTGCTGGGGCGAAAGCATTCTTGGCCGCCGAATGTGTACTCTACATTGGCAGGCTTTGTTGAGCCTGGTGAATCCATTGAGGATGCAGTACACCGTGAAGTTTATGAAGAATCAAACATCAGGTTAAAAAATTTGGCATATTTTGGATCTCAGCCTTGGCCCTTTCCTTCCTCTTTAATGGTTGCTTTCAAAGCGGAAGCCAGAAGTGATGACATTCGATTAGATGATGAAATGGAAGATGTTCGCTGGTTTCACAAAGATGACTTGATTGAGTGGGTCAAACAGGGCAGTATCATATTGTCGCCACGGTTCAGCGTGGCAAACAGCTTGATTTCTAATTTTCTCGGTCAAGCTTACTGATGCCAGAACTGCCTGAGGTAGAAACCACCAAACGTGGCATTGAGAAAGCAATCATTGGAAATGAAATATCTGGTGTTTGGACTTCAGGAAAAAACCTGCGTTATCCAATCAGTCCAAAATTGGCTGCAGTCACTGGTTTGTCAGTGGTTGACGTATCTAGAAGGGCTAAATACCTGTTGATAGCACTCAATGATGGCAGTCACTTGTTATATCACTTGGGTATGTCGGGCATGATGCGCTTGCGTGACAGTGGCTATAAGCCAGAAAAACATGATCATGTGATCATCCGTTTTTCCGCTGCACCTGAATTGGTTTTCCATGACCCCAGACGTTTTGGATGTGTTGTGAAGGTTGATGATGAGATCAACCAGCATCCTTTGATTAAAAGGCTTGGCCCAGAGCCTTTTGATGAGGTTTTCACGCCTGCTTATTTAAAACGGCTGTCTAAAAATAAAACCACACCCGTTAAAACATTTATCATGAACAATGATGTGGTGGTGGGTGTTGGCAATATTTATGCTTCTGAGGCCCTTTTTCAGGCGGGCATTCACCCACACAGAAAGGCTGGTAATATCAGCCTGAAACGATTTGGAAAGTTACATGAAGCTGTGATTGGAGTGCTGACTGATGCCATCAATGCCGGTGGCACCACTTTAAAGGATTTTCATCAAAGTGATGGTAAGCCAGGTTATTTTCAGCAAAAATTAATGGTTTATGGACGTCATGAGCAAAAATGCTTTAATTGCAATTCACTGATAAAAAAAGTCATTACCGGGCAAAGAAGCACCTTTTATTGCCCTCATTGCCAAAGATAAACTCATTGTAGGCCTCAGAGTGGGTTATGCCATGCTTTTCACCTTGAAATAAAAATACATTTTCGTTAATATCATTAGAAGGCGCTCAGGGAAAAGGTGTGAATCAAACTGTTAGACTGATATTATTAAACTTGCTGTTTGCGGTTGTTTACACTGCGGTAACTTACCTCGCTTACAAAATGATGGTCAGACCCAGTTTGGCTGTAACACTTTGGCCAGCAACTGGTCTTGGTGTCGCCTTTATTGTGATTTGGGGGCGTAAATTCATTCTCGGCATTGTTTTGGGTGAATTAATTTCCAGTATTTTGCTTTATCGGTTCCTAGATGCCATGGGGTTCAATCAAGCATTTATGTTTGATCTATTGCTTTTGGCGACCAGTATTTTTAGACCCTGTTTTGCAGGCTTCATGGCCAGAAAGCTGATGGGTATGGATCTGAGTTTGATGAAAATTAGGGACATCATTCGTTTTTTTCTTTTTGCTGCAGTCATTCCTTGTTTTATTACCACTTTGATCTTTTCAGGGTTGCTGATGGCTGATGGCCATTACACCGCTGATAATGTGGTGACCAAATTTGTTGCCTGGTACGTGGGGGATTTACTCAGTATCATGATTGTCTGTCCTATGGTTTTCAGCTTGTTTGCCAAGCCCAGAAGCATTTGGAAGCCCAGAATTTGGCAAGCGGCTGTTCCCACTTTAGCTGGATTTTGTTTGGTGTTTTTTCTCTTTGATTCATTGCGGGCTAATGACGAAGTCCAAATTAAAAACACCATGGCATTAAAGAGTCGGTATATTGAGAAAGTGGGTACTTCTCAGCAATTGTCACAACCTGAATTGATCGATTTTTTAGAGTCAAATCACCAAGCTCTGGTTATGGACGATTACTGTATTGAGTTGAATGATGAAACCAATGGTCAATTGTTATACGGGTTCAATACTGGGCAATCTATTCGATTTCCAAACATCAATAATACCTTAAAGTTTAGAATTAAAGATGACCATTATTCGCTGAAATTGACACCCATAAACAGGTTTTATGATGGTCAATATTCATGGAGTTTGTGGTCGATAGTTTTTGTCAGTATGCTTTATACAGGTTTGGTAGGTGCTGGGTTATTGGCAATGACCGGGCGAAATGCTTTGACTGACTTGGAAATTAAGCGCAGAACAAAACTTCTGAATGAGGCCAATAAAGACTTGGCAGTGAGTAATGAGAACTACAGACACATAGTAGATCGTCAACCGGTTGTATTTTGGAAAATTAACATGCTGGAAGACCGCATCGTATATGTGAATCAAGAAGCAGAGTCCATATTAGGTTATCCAATAATGCAATGGCATGAAGAGCCTCATTTCTTGTCGAAAAAAATTCATCCAGATGATTTGTCAAAAGTGAAATGGAACATTCAAGAGTCGTTCGCCACAGGAGAGCGGATGGAACTAGAATACAGGGTAAAGCATGCCAGTGGTGAATACCGTTGGTTCAGAGATGTTTTGAATATACCATCAGAATTCCAAGACAGTGTCGAATGTATGGGCATGATGATAGACATTACGGATAAAAAAAATGCAGAGAATAAAATCAAACATCTGGCATTTTATGACTACTTGACTAATTTGCCCAACCGACAAAACTTTCAAAGTAAGCTTTCACGTTTGATGAAGCAGGGCCAGGAAGAAGGGCATTACGGTGCTGTTATGTTTTTAGACATGGACCGATTTAAAATATTAAATGATGCATTAGGCCATCATTTTGGCGATCAATTATTGGTCAATATTGCTGAACGATTGAATGAGTTTACGGATGAAGTGGCGGTGGTGGCTCGATTTGGTGGGGATGAATTCGTTATTGCAACTCAAGTTGAGTATGAGACCCCTAATGACACGGCAGTGAATGTGATTATGTTGGCTGAAGATATCATTAAAAAGTTAGCAGAACCTTATCAAATTGGAGAGCATAAGCACACCTGCACTGTCAGTATGGGTTTGGCGGTCTACCCCAGTCCCGGGAGTAATGTCAACGACATCATCAAACATGCAGATGCGGCAATGTATCGATCCAAAGAACAAGGCAGAAATCAATTAACCATATACCATGACAGCATGAAGGCCCACAATGATCAGGTGCTGTTTATAGAACAAATATTGAGGGAGGCAGTAGCCAATAATAATTTTATATTAAAATACCAGCCCATCACCAACCGAAACCGAGAAATCATTTCATATGAATCACTGATTCGAATTTTTCATAATGGTGAAGTGATTTTCCCAGATCAATTCATTCCTGTAGCTGAAGAAACGGGCATGATTCAAGAAATGGGGCGGTGGGTGATTGAAGAAGCCTGTCGTGCGGTGAATACTTTGAATAAGCCCGTCACCATCAACGTCAGTTCTCATCAGTTTCATCAGCAAGGATTTATTAAGCATATTGAACAATGTATGGCCACAAACAACATCAGCAAGGACATGTTAACAGTCGAATTAACCGAAGGAGTGGTGGTGGGTAATTTGCATGAAATTATATATAAATTCAATCGATTGAAAGAGATTGGCGTGCAGATAGCCATTGATGACTTTGGAACGGGATATTCTTCATTAGAGTATTTGAGAAAAATCCCCATTAACTACCTTAAAATTGATAAGAGTTTTGTCAGAGATTTACATGCTGACAAATCAGCACAAGTTATTATTGAAACCATCATTGCGATGGCGAAACACCTAAATTTAGAGGTGGTGGCAGAAGGTGTTGAATCAGATTTTCAGCACAAGATGTTGTTGGATTTAGGCTGTGATTATTTCCAAGGGTATTTATTCGGTAAACCCGCTGGCATAAAATTAAGCGCTTAATTTTTCGAATCTGAGATATGCTCAACTCACAACAACAAAAAGCGGTCACGTATACCGCCAGTCCCTTATTGGTATTGGCAGGTGCCGGGTGTGGAAAAACACGTGTGATCACTGAAAAAATGGCCCATTTGGTTAATACAGGCGCTTGCCCAGTTGAGCGGATATTTGCCATCACATTCACTAACAAAGCAGCCAAAGAGATGAGTGAACGGGCAGCAGCCTTAGTCAAAGGGGGAGAGCGAATTAGGATTTCAACATTTCATGCCTTGGGCTTAAAAATACTTCAGCAAGAAATAACACACACACCATACCATGCCGGCTTCAGTATTTTAGATGCATCTGAAACTCAAAAAATCATCAAAGATTTACTGCCCTCAGGGATAAAAAAAGAAGTGGTAAACCAGTTGCAATGGCAGATATCGGGTTGGAAAAATGCCGGTCTGGCACCAACACAAACTGAAAGCTCTGTACCGATGGCCATTGAATTATATCAACACTATTTAGACCACATGCAACACATCAATGCCATGGATTTTGATGATTTAATATTACAAAGTTTGTGGTTGTTACAACAAAATGAAACAGTCAGAAAAAGGTGGCAGAGTCATATTGGTTATTTGATGGTGGATGAATACCAAGACACCAACGCCAGTCAATATCAAATGCTCAGGGCCTTAATGGGGAATGGTGACCACCTCACGTGTGTGGGAGATGATGATCAATCTATCTACGGCTGGCGAGGTGCACAACCAGAGAATTTACAGTTGCTACAACAAGACTTCCCAAGTTTGAAAGTGCAAAAATTAGAGCAAAATTACCGTTCTTCTAGTACGATTTTAGAAGCAGCCAATGCAGTGGTTCAAAACAATCCACACCCTTTTGAAAAAAAAATCTGGAGTGATTTGGGGACAGGTGATGCGATTCAAATTCTGGTATATGACAGTCCAGAAGCTGAAGCTGAAGCGATAGTTACTGACATCATGTTTCACCACAGGGTGTCACAATTACCTTATACCGATTTTGCCATCCTTTATCGCAGTAACCACCAAGCCAAATTATTTGAGCAACAATTGCGCAGTCATAATTTGCCCTATCAAATGTCAGGTGGCCGGTCATTCTTTGATTATACAGAAATTAAAGACATGATGGCTTACCTGCGGTTGCTGGTAAACCCCAGAGACAATGCGGCGTTTCTACGAGTCATCAACACACCCAAGCGAGGTATCGGACTACAGTCAGTAAAACACATCACAGGGGCTGCGGCTAAACAAAAAATGACCTTTTTACAGGCAGCTCAATCACCGCACATCGCAGCGGGTTTAACCCCTGCAGTACAAAAGAAGTTGGCTCACTTTTGTCATTTGATAAAGCAACACCAGAAGATGAAAGGCCGACCGAACGACATTGCTAACAGCTTATTTAAGCAGTTAGATTTTGTCAACTGGGTCAACATCAATGCGAATAATAAAGTGGCAAAAATCAGTAAGGTTAAATTAGTCAAAGATTGTCTCAAGTGGATTGAAGCCTTGAGTAAGAATAAAGCCAGTAATTTGGATGAACTGATGAATTACTTGTCTTTACAAACCAGCAATGATGAAGAAGAGGGCGAGCCTGGTATCCGCATGATGACCCTACACGCAGCCAAAGGCCTGGAGTTTTCTCAAGTGTATATGGTGGGTGTAGAAGAAGGTATTTTGCCCCACAGAAATTCCATAGCCGACGATGAAGACAATGGTGGTGAACAAGGCGTAGAGGAAGAGCGAAGGTTGATGTATGTCGGCATGACCCGTGCAATGAATAATTTGAGAATTTCTTACATTAAAAAACGCAAAAGTCGGTTTGGTGAAGACGAATCGGGTCCAAAAGGTGCCAGCCGTTTCTTAGATGAAATCCCCCATGAACTGGCTGCTGGACACCCCGGTGTTAAAAAATCTGAAGCCGATCAAAAAGAACAAAGTCAGCAAAATTTTGATGCCATCATGGCGATGTTGAAGGAATAACACCTTGGCAGAAAGCTTTTGAAAATATTATTTTTTGGGTTTGTTTTTTAATAGCGCCATGATTTGATCGCTGGCCTCTTGGAGTATCGAATTCCTGTCTAGTTTTTTGACTATGCTTTGTGCCAAAGCTTTTGGACCGTCATCACCCCATGAATTGCCCTGAGCAAAATACTGTTGCGCAATTTTCCCCACCAAGTAAGTGGCATAGTAACCCAAAGCACCTTGCGCAGTGGCGGTGAGCGTTGTTGACAGGCCGACGCTGACAGTTTTCAGGGCGGATGACAGCAGGTTTACACCCCAAACTGCACCCATCAACAAGGCCAATTGTGCCATGATGGTTGCGGTCAATTTGGCCGCATCAGATTTGCTCAGATTTAATCCATAAAGCCTTGATAATTGTCTGATCATGGCCACATCAATGCCTGCTGCAAAGAGTAAGTCGGCGACAGGTATGGGGTTGCAAGCAACGCCAATGCCTTTGGCTAAGCAGTAGGTCTTTATGATTTTTGTGGCGGCATTTTGTCTTAATTGGACGATGTTTTCTGCCACTTGCCTGTTAATATCAGTGGCGAACAGGCTGGCGTTCAGTGCTGATAATGTTTTCCCTTCTTGTTCCAATATGTGCCAAATTTCGTTTTTCAAATTAATCACATCAGGATCAACATTTTTGGTTTCTTGGTGTTCGCTGCCATCGGGTTGTTGTATCAGAATAACTTGAGGCCTGGGGTCAGATGCGGCCGTCACCAATCGCACATTCAAATGTTGGGTTTTTTCATTCAAAGATTGTTGAATGCGCTGTATTTCATCAGGGCTGTAAAGGTCAGATTTGTTGAGCACCAGCAGTACGGCTTTTTCAGGAGACGCAATCAAATTCAATTGATTGAGTTCTGATTCACTTAAGTCACCTGCCAACACAAACAGAACAATGTCTGCTTGTTGTGCCGCTTGTTTGGCCATTTTTTCCCTTACCTCGCCATCAAATTCATCGGTGCCTGGAGTGTCAATCAAGACGATGGACTGTTGTTGCATGGATTGCCAGTCCAAGGGCTGGTTGTTCTTGGTTTCGCCATGAAGCGGACTGATAGCAAAATGGTGTGAACCCATCAATGCATTCAGTAATGATGACTTACCTGTACTGACTTTGCCATAAGCGACGATATGAATTTGTTGCTTTTCTAGCTTTTCTATCAGTTGTTGAACAGAAGCGTATTGGTTTTTCAGTTGGGCACGGACGGCGGCCGGAATGGAGTCGTCATCGAACAATTGCCTCAAACTGTTCAAGGCTTTTTGTTGATCTGAGGCTTCTATTGCGACAGGTTGTTTATTTTTTTCGGCTGATTTTGAGCGCCATTTTCGCCAAATCTTTTGCCAAGCCGTGCGAAGAGCCAATGAGCAATTCCTCAAATGTTTTTTGGGTCTTCTCGCTGTCCAGTTGCCCATGTTGTTGAAGGCTTAGGTGTACTGCTTGACCCAGTGAATTAAAAATCAGGCCATAGGCCACAGCGTGCATGATACCACCGGCTGCGGTGCCTAACCCAGGAAAAGATTTCAATGCATTACCAGATATGGCTAATATCAACGAAGTAGAGGTTTTGAGTTTGCCACCGGTGGCTTTAAGCACGGTATCAATTTGCAATTGGTTGACTTCGACTTGATACAGCTGACAAAGTGACCTGACCAATTGTGTGCCAATGGTGCCTTGAATGACCAAATCTGAACCAGGTGCCACTGACGCCAAGGCGCCAACAATCGCTTTGTGCGTATGACTTTGGATGATGTCTTTGGCTTTTTGGTCGTTATATGATTGACTGGCTTGGTTGAGTTTTTGTTCTGCCAGCATGAGGAAGCCTGCATCACGAAATCGGTGCAACGCAGATTCATTGCCTGCTATGACTTGTTCTATGGCATCAATCAGTGGTTTGATGTCGCTCGCTCTCGGACGTGTTTGGGTGCTGGTGGTGCCATCTGTTTTTTGAACTGTCAGTGTTTCTTGGCCACCAGTGGTGATGCGGACAACGGGAAAGAGTGAGCGCGTTTTGTCTTCAATGGCTTGTGTTAAGGCTTGTTTTTGGTCCTCGTCATACAAATCAATTTTATTCAGTGCCAAAACCATCGGTTTATTCACATGTCGGAGTGCATGGAATAAGTTCATCTCAGTGCGACTGAGGTCGCCATCCAGTAGAAAAACCACCACATGTGCACGCTGTGCTTCTTCCAAAGCACGCTCGGTTAATTCCACTTGATCAACGGCATCAAAGCCAGGCACGTCGGCAAGCATCAACTGCCCATATTGGTATTGTTGGATTGATGTTGTGGTGCCTTTGATGACATCAGTTTCGATGTCGCTGTTTGGCATCAGGGCTTTGATTAAGCTGGACTTACCACTTGAGGCATGACCAAATAAAGTTAAATGGAATAAGCCGAGATCTCGGCGCCTGTTTAATTCTGATAACTCACTTTCTGCCGCTTGGGTATCAACACCCCGTTGTTGTTCTGTGATCAGGTGTTGATTTAAACCTGATTCATCTAAATTAAAGTTGTGACTTGGTGCTGCTGAATGCGTGCTTTTTTTGCGATTGATTTTGAGCAACAGCCACAAAGGGAATAAAGCGACAAAAGCCAGAATGGTGGCATAAATAAAAACCAGCCACAACGGCGCTTGTTGTAAATAATGCCATATGGCCAATAATTTTTCTGCCAACACCAAGACCAACACAACAGCCAGCAAGCCCATAAAGGCGGCGGCCAATGCGATTAAGTTTTTAGGGTTCCATTTCATTAGGTGATTATAAGTGGCTTTTGTAGGAATTACCTCTGCGAAAGGTCATGAATCATGGTTTGCCACAAGCTGTCATTATCTAAAGGGATTTTAAGCATGTTGGATTCAATGCGTTGGTTAAGGCTTTGATGGTCTGCCCATTTGTTTTCTGTCTCTGTGTTTAAAAGCTGTTGCCAAAGGTGGTGAATTTGAGCGGTATCAAAACCATACCGTTTGAGTTGTTTGGTTGCGATTTGATCAGCCTCTATTTCTTGACTTTGTCGTAATTTTTTTAACTTTGTTTTGGGAAAGAAGACAGGTGGCTTATTGATGAAGTTGGCTAAATGTTGGTGGTGTTTGAGTATAATGTGACTGCTTTCATGTGAAATGATATGAGCCAATTGGTCAGGGTTATGAGTGCGTTTAAGCAGCCCCCATGTAATCATGATCACCCCATCGGAAAAAGCAAAAGCATTGATGTCATCACTATTTAAGAGCAGACACTGGTTTGTGATTTTGAGTTGGTTTGTAATTTTTTGACACCGCTGTTTGAAAATGGTAGCTTCAATCAAACCATTTCTTTTAATCAATTCAATGCGCTGTTTGACTGCCGTTGTTTTCGTAGCCGCTTCTGAAGTTGCCATAAAAAAAAGTAACAACAAGGCGATGAATACGTATAATAAGTTAAAGTTTTTGCTCATAGATTGAGTTTATCACGACTAAACATGACTTTTGGAAGACGGAATTCCAAAGGTTTTAGTTTAAAATTATTAATTAAACATATTTTGGGAGTATTGTATGGCGACCATTTCAATTGACATTGATGATCAAGTCAAAGAACATTTTAATAAATTTATCGAAGAGCACGGCAGTAATATTGATGCCGGTGACGTTAAAGAAGCCAAGGAAAAAATTGTTGAAATTCGCAACAGCTGTGATGACGGCTATGTGGTTGACCAAGTGGGCTGTTTACAGATGATGTTGAGCATGGTTGAAGACAAAACTTGGAAAGTCAGTGAGGCAAACAAAGAAAAAATAAACGCGACCATCCGTTATTTTGTCGATGACAATGATGTGATTCCTGATCATATTCCGGGCATTGGTTATGTTGATGACTGTATTGTTATTGATGGCACCATGGATGATGCAGAAGAAGAAATGTTGGAATATAAAGATTTTTGCCGTGCCCGCATGGTGTATGCAAAAAATGGGCCTTTTACTTTAGATGATTGGGGTAAAATCAAGGACCAAGAAGCCGTGTCTCGGGTTCGAAATCGCCGTTACCGCAAATCTAAAAGGTCTCGCGGCTGGTAATACAGTCCATGTTTCCATAAAAAAGCACCTCCTGGGGTGCTTTTTTTATTTGAAATTTCAATAAAACAACCCATCTAAGTGGTTCTCATTAAAAAATACAACCATGAAAGAATCCATGCACAATTACAGGGGCACCACCATTGTCAGTTACAGAGATGACAAGCAGGTGGTGATTGGCGGTGACGGTCAGGTCACTTTGGGCAATACAGTGATGAAGTCCAATGCCAGAAAAGTTCGTCGCCTATATAAGAATCAAGTGTTGGCGGGTTTTGCTGGAGCCACTGCAGATGCTTTTACCCTCTTTGAAGTTTTTGAGGCCAAATTAGAAAAACATTCAGGACACTTGGTTCGTTCTGCTGTAGAAATGGCTAAAGAATGGCGTACTGATCGTCGTTTAGGGCGTTTAGAAGCCTTGTTGGCCGTGGCTGACAAAGAAACTTCATTAATCATTTCAGGAAATGGTGATGTGATTGAACCAGAGCATGGTTTGATTGCTATTGGTTCAGGTGGTCCTTTTGCACAATCTGCAGCCATGGCGATGATAAGAAACACAGATTTAGTGGCTGAAAAAGTCGTTAAAGAGTCGCTGAATATTGCGGCCGATATTTGCATCTATACCAACAAAAATCACACTATAGAAACTTTGGAATTGGATTAAGGAATACATTATGTCAAACATGACTCCCAGAGAAATTGTACAAGAATTAGACAAGCACATCATTGGCCAAAAAGATGCCAAACGATCAGTTGCTGTGGCTTTACGAAACCGCTGGCGTCGCATGCAGCTGGATGCGGATTTAGCGAAAGAAATCACACCCAAAAATATATTAATGATTGGGCCTACTGGAGTGGGTAAAACTGAAATTGCCAGAAGGCTGGCTGTTTTAGCTGATGCACCATTTATCAAAATTGAAGCCACAAAATTCACTGAAGTCGGCTATGTGGGTAAAGATGTGGAGTCTATCATTCGTGACTTGGTGGAATCTTCAATGAAGCGCACCCGTGAGTCAGCAATGAAGTTGGTGACTAAAAAAGCAGAGGCAGCTGCTGAAGAGCGTATTCTGGATTATTTGTTGCCCAAGCGAGAGTCGCCGATTCCAGGAGAACAGGTCGATGACAGCAAAACCCGCAGTAAGTTTTTAACCAAGTTACGTGATGGTTTGTTAGATGACAAAGAAATTGAAATCAAAGTCAGTGCCAATATGGGCGGCGTGGACATCATGGGTCCTCCTGGTATGGAAGAGATGACTGATCAATTACAAAGTATGTTTGAGAATATAGGTAAAAAGAAAAAGCAGACCAAAAAAATGACGGTTGCTGCAGCCATGCCTATATTGTTAGAAGAAGAAGCACAGCAACTGATTAATGAAGATGAAATCCGTCAAAAAGCTGTTGAACAAGCTGAAAACAATGGCATTGTATTCCTTGATGAAATTGATAAAGTGGCCAAGTCAGGCACCATGGGCGGTGGTTCAGGACAGGTTTCTCGAGAAGGTGTGCAGCGGGATTTGTTACCATTAATTGAAGGGTCTGTTGTGAATACCAAATACGGTCAAATCAAAACTGATCATATTTTGTTCATTGCATCGGGTGCCTTTCATTTAAGTAAACCATCCGACTTGATACCTGAATTACAAGGCCGTTTACCTATACGTGTTGAATTACGCGCATTAACGGCTGAAGACTTTGAGCGAATTTTGACTGAACCTGAATATGCTTTAACTGATCAATACAAGGCGTTGTTAGGGACTGAAGAGGTGGATTTGCAATTCACCCCAGACGGCATCAAGCGGTTGGCTCAAATTGCTTGGTCAGTGAATGAAAAAACTGAAAATATTGGTGCCAGAAGATTGCATACCATTTTAGAAACAGTTTTAGATGAGGTGGCATTTGAAGCCCCTGATAAGTCAGGCCAAAGTTATGTGATAGACGCTGCGCATGTGGATAAGGTGTTGGGTGACGTGGTTGAAGATGAAGACTTGAGTCGATATATCTTGTAGATTGATTGAGTATTTCACCTAAAACAAGGATAATGTGCGGCTACATTTTATAAATTCGTAAGAGAGGATACGCATGAACACAATAAAATTATTATTTATTTCAGTGGCATTGATGTCATTAATGGCTTGTGGTGAAGATCAGGGCCCGGGTGCTGCTGCCAATGAAGTGGCAAAATTAGATACCAATACACCTGATGGTGCATTCAAAGCAGTTGTTGCTTCACTGCGAAGTAATGATTTGAAAACCATGATTCAAACGTCAATGAGTGAAGAGCAGTACAATGAATTGGTTGCTGAGTTTGAAAAAGGCAAAGCCACTCAGTTTTCTCAATCTGATGAGATGCAGTTTCAACAAATGATGGGCATGCTGACATCAGAAGGTGCTGAAGATACTTTGTATGCTATGGCTGCACCACAGTTAGAACAAGCCAGGGCGTTTTTGCCAATGGCACTGATGATGGGTAAAGACCAAATCAGTCAAATGGTTCAAAGTAATGGCATGTTAGATCAAGCACAACAAGAATCAGCAATTAAGGTTGGTGGTGCAGTCATTGATTGGGTTGGTGAAAACGATATTTTGAGCGAAGAAGTGACCAAAGGTGCCATTGCTGCTGCAGTAGCTACTGCCAAAGCGTTGGATATGAAATCTTTGAATGAAGTAAAAGACATGAGCTTTGATCAGGCATTAGAGAAAGGTGCGGTTGTATTAGGTGGTGTGAAAAACATCATGGGTGCTTACGGCATTTCAATGGATGACATGTTAGATTCTGTAGAAGTAAGTAATGTTCAAGTGAGCGGTGAAACGGCTACTATGGACATGACGATGGAATTGTTTGGTGAAGAAATTACCCAAGCTGTGAACATGGTTCAAAAAAATGGCAAGTGGGTCAGCGAGAAATAATCGTTCAAATCCACAAAAAGTGTTAAAATGAGGGGTCTTTTTGACCCCTTTTTGTTGTTATGTCATTATTAAGCAAACTGCTCTACCTGCGAGTTAAAGTTGAATACAGTCCACAAAAGCTGGACAGCCTGGGTATTCAACAAGATCAAGCGTTTGCTTATGTTTTATCGAGCGATTCATCTATTTCCCGCAGTATTTTGTGGGAAGAAATCAACAGGGGGAATTTGCCGATTCCTAAAACCAACCATTTCCCATTGGATAAAAAAATCCTCGCAAATCAAAAACTAATAGGCATTTGGAACCGCACAACTGACTATGCAACGTTTGAACAACAAGTTACCAAGCTGATAGAACACAACCATTCTCAGCCGGAGCAGTCGATTCAATTGATTCCAGTATCCGTGTTTTTGGGGCGAGCGCCAGATAAAGACCATGGTGCTTTCAAAATTTTGTTTTCAGAAAAATGGGGCATCACGGGACGTTTCAGAAAATTCATGTCATTTTTGATTCATGGCAAGCACACATTGGTTCGTTTAGGTAAGCCCATTATCTTGAGTGAAGAAATGACCCAAGGCCAAGACGCAGAAAAGTTATCCAAAAAGATTTCTCGTGTTTTGAGGGTGCATGCCATGCGTGTTAAGACCTCTGTGGTTGGTAGGGATTTATCACACCGGCGCACCATTGCGAAAAATATCATCAAACGTCCAGCTGTTCAAATAGAAATTCAAGGTTATGCTAAGCGTAGAAAAATTCCCATAGAAAAAGCACAAAAAGAAGCAGAAAAAATCATCAGGGAAATCGCTGCCGACTATACATACAATACAATCAAATTGATGCATCGCATATTCAGGTGGTTTTGGACCAAAGTTTATGACGGAGTGAAGTTAAACTTTTTAGATGAATTGCGTACTGTGGCCACCACCAAAGAAGTGATTTATACACCCTGTCACCGCAGTCATATTGATTATTTGATTTTATCTTACTCATTGTATGAGAAAGGGTTGGTACCACCGCACATTGCGGCAGGAATCAATTTAAACCTACCTGTTGTGGGGAATATATTGCGTAAGTCTGGTGCTTTTTTTATCAGACGATCATTTAATTCTGCTTTGTATTCAACGATATTTTCTGAATATTTAAGTTCGCTGATTGCACATGGTGTGGCGGTTGAATATTTTATTGAAGGTACTCGCAGTCGAACAGGGCGATTATTACACCCCAAAGCAGGCATGTTGGCGATGACTGTCCGAAGCTATTTGAATGAGCGCAGCCTGCCACTGGTGTTTCAGCCATCATCCTTGAACTATGAAAAATTGATGGAAGGGACTTCTTACAAAAGTGAGTTGGGGGGGGGTTCTAAGAAAAAAGAGTCGATTGGCGGCTTGTTTAAAACCAGAAAACTACTCAAAGACGAATACGGTCGTTTGACAGTCAATTTTTCAGAGCCAATTGAGCTTGATGACATTTTAGACAAGTACCAGCCCGACTGGAGAAACATCACTTTAGGAGTCAAAGAAAAGCCTCAGTGGTTTAAAGAAGTGGTAAACGAGGCGGGTGAGCAGATATTAACCAAAATCAATGAGTCGGCACACGTCAATCCCATTAACTTTTTAGCGATTACCTTGTTGTCTACGCCTAACAGGTCAGCGACAGAAGAAAATTTGATGACTCAAATTCGTTTGTATCGAGATTTGTTGCACAAAGCACCTTATTCAGAACGGACCACGATTACTTCATTAAATGAAGATGAAATCATCGAAACAGGGATTCGTTTGAAATTCATTGAGCGCATCGAACATCCGCTGGGGGATGTCATTAAAGTCCGTGATGAAATGGCGGTATTGATGACCTATTACCGCAATAACATCATTCATTTGTTTGCCGCCAGTTCTTTTATTGCCATGTTTTTTGTGAACACAAAAAATGTGTCACGCAAAGAGGTGCTGCGCATGATGGCCATCGTGTATCCTTATGTTCAAAATGAATTGTTCTTAAAGTGGACGCGTGAAGAATTTGTGGCCTATGGTCGAGATGTGATTAAGGTGTTCCGTGAACTTAACTTGATTACCACAGACCGTTTAACCATGAAACGTCATATCGGCGGCTCAAAGCAAGCCGCTCAGTTACGGGTTTTGGCCAATGCCTTGATGCAAACTTATGAACGGTTCTTTATTGTGATTGCCGTTTTGAAAAACGAACCTGTTGGGAGTCTCAGCAGTGGAGAATTGGAATCAAAGTGTCATCAAGTGGCCAGTCAACTGTCTTTGTTATATGAATTCAATTCACCAGATTTTTTTGATAAAGCTTTGTTCAAGCAGTTCATTAACGTCCTTAAGTCTGAATCTATCATCAGCACAGATGGGCAAGGAAAAATTGTTCCCAGTGATAACATCACACCCCTGTTTGATGGTGCTAAAACCATATTATCCAAGCGAACAAGGCACAGCATTCTGCATTTACTGTGATGCCTTACCCTCAAAAATTGATAATTGTCATGTTGCCAGCGATTAAGGCTATGCTGTGAATTTAAACATGACAATTGTCATGTCTGTTTTGTACCTTGTTGCCTATAATTTGCATTTTTAAAAACAGAGAAATGCACATGAAAAAAACGTTAACACTTTCACTGGCCCTCTTGTGTGGCTCATCAATTGCTGTCGATAAAGGTGACTGGATATTCCATGCCAGAGCCATAAATATCAGTCCCAATGACGATTCAAGTTTGATCAGAGTAGATGGTGCTGGTGTTCCGGGAACAGGGGTCAATGTAGACGATAACTTTTCCTTAGACTTGTCTTTGGCTTATATGTTTTCTGATCATTGGGCGGTTGAATTATTGGCAGATTTAAGTTCTAAGCACAATGTATCCGCATATGGTTTGAGCGACTTGGGAGTACCAAACGGTACTGACGTGGTTGAAACGAATGTTTTACCGCCTACTGTTTTTTTACAGTATCAATTCAGACCAAGCGAAAAAGTCAGGCCTTACATGGGCGTTGGCGTGAATCATACTTTGTTTTTTAGTGATAAATTAACACCCGCTGCAAAAGATGTTTTGGGTGCAAGTGGATTGAGTTTAGAGTCGTCATTTGGTTTAGGTGCACAGTTTGGTATTGATTTTGAAATGAAGAATGACTGGTTTTTAAATATAGATTTAAAGTACATACAAATTGATACAGAAGCTAAATTTGATACAGCGATAGGTAGAGCATCAGTTGATGTGGACATCAATCCAACAGTATTCGGAATTGGGTTCGGTCGTACATTTTGAATGAGTATGTGGCTTACTCAGTTGTGAGCCACTTTCTTGAGTTTATTTAGGAGTTAAAATGAGCGGAAAGCCGACTATTCTCTACAGTGATGCCAATCATGTTTGTATGGCCTTTAACGATTTAGTTGAAGGTGAGGGAGTACAATCTAATCAATTTTTGATCAAAAACGGAGACACCACTATGCTTTTAGATCCGGGTGGTGATTTGACCTATATACCCATGAGTATTGCACTCAGTAGGTATATTAAGTTACGCGACCTCGATTATATTTTTGCATCGCATCAAGATCCGGATATTATTGCTTCTATTGATCGTTGGGTGATGAATACTAAATGTGATGTGGTTGTTTCAAAACTGTGGGGGCGCTTTCTTCCACACTTGCTCTCAAGTCATATTGGAAAAAGTGTGGGTAATTTTTCAGACCGTTTAATTGAACTGTCAGATAAAGGCAAAAGAATGGCCTTTGGTGACAGTCAATTGGTTTTTGTACCTGCACACTTTTTACACTCAGTTGGAAATTTTCAGGTGTATGACCCTACAAGTAAAATCTTGTTCTCAGGTGACATGGGTGCATCTATTGGAGGCGAAGAAGAGGGGTTTTTTGTAACTGATTTTGAAACTCATATACCATTGATGAAGGGGTTTCATCAGCGTTATATGTGTTCTTCGAAGGCGACGAAATTATGGGCTGATGCGGTACGAAATCTGGATATAGATATTTTGGTCCCTCAACATGGGCGAGCATTTAAAGGTAAAGAAATGATAGGCTTATTTTTAGACTGGATAGGCGGCTTGTCATGTGGAATTGACTTGCTTGATGAAAGGAGCTACCAAGCGCCGAAATAGTATTGAGTAGGTTTCAATGGATATGATGGATTTGTAGTCAGTGAATAGTTTGAACCATTCAGCGCAGATGTTTGTCCTATCTTTTTTAATGGGAATATAAAGCATGAGGAAAATGGTTCAAACGGGTTTGTTAATGGGTCTTACTTGTAACGTGATGGCATCAGAACAATCGGAAATGTCGGCGACATTAAGTCAGCTTTCGGGACAAAAAGTAGAGGTCACTCAGGTTAACAAAACAGCCATGAATGGCGTCAAGGAAATTGTGGTTAAGGCAAAGCAAGGAAATGAAATTATTTACATGTCTGATGATGGCCAATTTATTGTGGAAGGCAATATCATTAACATCAAAAGCGGAATCAATTTAAAAACTGAAACCGAACGCTCATTGCGAAAAGAGTTGATGGCAGATCATGCGGAAAGCTTACAAAGTATAGACTTTTATCCAGATGCGATGAAACAGCATGTAACTGTATTTACCGATATAGACTGTGGATATTGTCGAAAACTACATGAAGAAATAGATCAATACAATGATTTGGGTATCGGTGTTTCTTATGTGTTTTTCCCTCGTGGTGGGTTGAATTCAGGTTCTTATGATAAAGCCGTTAATGTGTGGTGTGCCGAAGATCAGCAGCAAGCTTTGAGTGATGCCAAATCAGGTGGGGAAATTAAACCGATGATGTGTGAGAATCCAATCACTTCCCAATTTAATCTGGGCATTCAGGCAGGTGTTCACAAAGTGGGTACGCCTTCAATTGTGCTTACTGACGGGACTTTGGTTCGAGGCTATATGCCACCTAAAAACTTAAAAGCCAAGCTGGATCAATTGAAAGAAAAATAAAATAATGACATAAAAATTAAAGCCGCTGGCGTAACACCTCAAATAAAGTGACGCCAGTGGCCACTGAAACATTCAAGCTTTGTACTTCTCCAGCCATTGGAATGTGTATTAAGTGGTCACACTTTTCCTTCACCAAGTGACGCAAACCCTTGCCTTCATTGCCCATCACAATAGCGACCGCACCAGATAAGTCAGTTTGAAACAAGCTTTGACTGCGTTCACTACAATCCGTGCCATATACCCACACACCAGCTTGTTTTATTGTTTCAATGGCACGTGCTAAATTACTCACTTGAAATAAGTTCAAATTATCTACAGCGCCAGCGGCAGTGGTTCGTGTAACAGCAGTAATAGGTGCTGATTGGTTTTTGGTGATGATGACGGCCGTAACGCCAGCCGCATCTGCTGACCTCAAACAAGCGCCCAAGTTCCTTGGGTCTTCAATGCTGTCCAGAATAAGCAGCAGTGGGTTTTGCCAAGTGTCCAACTGTTCTTTGAGTTGTTTTTCGCCGTGAATCTGCAGGTGTTCAACTTTAGCCACCACGCCTTGGTGTTTTTCTGTACACAGTTTATCTAAGTCTGCAGGGGCAACCCAATGGCTGTTCACTTCTGATTTATCTAACAGTTGTTTCAACTTGTTAAGGCGTTGGTTTTTACTTTCCCTGAGAATCCAGACTTCAGTGACTTGGCCGGATTTGACGGCATTTTCTACAGCGTGGATACCAAAAATGATTTGTGCGGTCATTGTTTTATTTTTTGTACAAATTCAAAGTCAATTTTTCGGTCATCCAAATCAACCTGAGCCACGCGAATTTCAATGCGATCAGTCAAACGGAACAGGTTACCTCCGCGTTCGCCAGTGAGCTGGTGCTTCACGCCGTCGTAGTGATAATAATCATTGGGTAAAGAAGTCACATGGATCAATCCATCAACCTGATACTGCTCTAACTGAACAAACAAACCAAAGCGTGTCACGCCTGAAACTGTGCCCGTCATGACATCGCCAATGAATTGTTGCATGAACAAACATTTCAAACGCGCATCGACTTCACGAGAAGCCATTTCAGCACGGCGTTCTGTCATAGAACACTGTTTGGCAATCGCATCAGCTTGCTCGGGTGTGTATCGATAGCGACTGTCCTTGTGGTACAAAATATGATCAATGGCCCGATGTACCATCAAATCAGGGTAACGCCTGATGGGTGAGGTGAAGTGCGCATAATGAGTCAAAGCCAAACCAAAATGACCTGCATTACTGCTTTCATAAGTGGCCAATGACTGAGAACGCAATACCACCTGTTCAATTAAATTGCGGTCTTGTCGATGCTGGACTTGATTTAATAGTTTGGTTAAATCTTTAGGTGTTGGTGAATCTTTGAACTTGGGTGTAACACCCAATCCTTTAAGGAAAGCAACAAGGTCTTTGACTTTGCCTTCAGGTGGCGAATTGTGACAACGAAAAGCAGCTGGCACATCGTGTTTTTCAATAAACTTAGCAGCACACACATTGGCCGCGATCATAAAGTTTTCAATCAGTTTGTGTGCGTCATTGCGTTCATAGCCTTTTATGTCTGCGACCATGCCGTCTTCACCAATAACAATATAAACGTCACTGGAGTTGAACTCTATACCGCCGCGCGCATACTTCTCCATTTGCATCGATTGAAACAAATGATACATATGAGTCAAAGAATCTATCGCGGCTTTTGGCCACGAGCTTGCTTCTTTGGGTGATTCGCTGTTTTCATCCAAATAGGCCCAAGCTTGGTCGTAGGTCATGCGGGCATGCGAGTGCATCAGTCCACGGTAAAACTCATAAGATTGTATCTCGCCCATGCCATTGATATGCATCTCACACACCATGCTTAAACGGTCCACATTCGGGTTTAAAGAGCATATACCATTGGACAACTCCAAAGGCAGCATAGGGATAACACGACCTGGAAAATAAACCGAAGTACCGCGCACATAAGCCTCTTTGTCTAAAGCTTTGTCAGGCTGCACATAACTGGACACATCAGCGATGGCCACCAGTAGTTTATAGCCATTGTCGGTGGGTTCTGCATAAACCGCATCATCAAAGTCACGTGCGTCGGCGCCATCAATCGTGACCAAAGGCAAATGCCTGATGTCCTTGTGTGGTCCCAGTGTCGATTCATCCACTTGTTCTGGAATTAACTGGCGCGCTTGCTCAACTGCTTCAGGCCACTCTACAGGCAGGTTTTCACTGACGATGGTTAACTGCATCGACAGTTCATGGTTAAGCTGTTGTCCTAAAATGGCAATCACTTCTCCAAAAGCAGGCCTGTGTTTGTCTGGGTATTTCTTAATGCTGACGGTGACATAGTCATTGTTCTTGGCGCTGCCCATCACGTCATTGGGGATCATGATGTCGCCGAGTCTCGTGTTGTCTGCTTTGACATAAGCCATGCCATCTTCCACCACAAGCTTGCCTGCTACGGTCTTATGGGCTCGTTTGATGACTTCTACGATAAAAGCATCGGTTTTACCGCGTCCCTTGCGTGCGGCTTGCACATCGGCCAAGACTTCATCACCGTCCATCACTTTGCGCATTTGTTTTGGACTGACAAAAGCATCATCATCCAGCTCGCTGGAAATAAAGAAGCCAAAGCCATCTTGGTGTGCCTGTACATGTCCTTGTTTTAAGTCTAATTTTGACCTGACGCCATAACCGTTTTTTCGGTTAACCATGAGTTGACCATCTGAAACCATGGTGCGCAAACGAAAGCGTAAACCATCGAATTCTTCTTCGGTTCTGATGCCAATTTTTATCGCAATGGTCTCCAATTTAAGCAATTTATTCTCCTTGCTTAAGAAGTCTAAAATGGCGCGTCGGCTGGGAATAGGATTGGGGTATTTCTGTACTTGCTCCGCAAACTCTGGGTCTGGGATATTAAAAGGATTTTTCATGGCGCCATTATAACGTGTGATTTTGACAACATGATGATATTGGGTATTTTAATGTTAAAATAGCAGCCAATTCTTAATACAAAACACTTGGAAAACAGCATGATAAAAGCAGAAATGGTCGAAGACATGGTCAATAAAGTGGAGCAATTGATTCCTGAAGATTTGAAAACCATGCGCCAAGATTTCCACAAAAACATCAAATCTATCCTAACAGCTGGCTTACAAAAGGCAGATTTAGTGACACGAGAAGAATTCGAAGTACAAAAAGCCGTATTGGCCAAAACCCGCGCCAAACTGGAAGCCATTGAAGCCCAGTTGTCTCAATCAGAGGGTTAATTTAAATTGTGGTCTAAGAATTGGCTCACTTTAACAAAGCCCAAGCAACTGAGGCCAGCATTAAAAGTGCAAAAGACACGCGCAATAATCGGGCTTGTTTGGGCTGGGTGAACATGGGTTTAATCAAGCTGCCCAAGCAAAGCCATATAACATCCACAATCACTGCGACCAGAAAACATACCAATCCAGTCAAGGCATAGGCGGTCAATTGATTTTCAAAAGGCAAAAGGAATTGTGTGAACAAAGCCAAAAAAGCGGCATAAGCTTTGGGGTTTAATAAGTTCAGGATGAACCCTTGGATAAAAGTAGGCGCGTTTTTTTGTGATGACGATTCACCAGAAATCACAGCTGCTGTTGCTATCTTATAAGCAATAAAAACAATATAAGCAGCGCCTATGATTTGCATTGCAACTGCGGCCTTGGGGAAAGCCAGGAACAAAGCATTGATACCTAAAATGGCACCCAATATGGCCACCGCCAAACCCAATAATATGCCAGCTAAAAACGCCAAACCACCACGCACACCAAAAGTCGCCCCAGTGGCGGCCAAGGCCAAAGGTGCAGGGCCTGGCGAACCCAATAGCAACAAGGTTGTAAAGATCAGTGTTAAGGTGGCTTCAATCATGGAAATTACAAGCTAATAATTGGAGGAATAAAATAAAACGTTATTGTATCTGTATTCAAAAAAATTGCGATGCATATATTAAGTGTAAGAGTTATGGCCTATTCTGGCAGGCACCCGTTTTTGTATACACTGTCAGGTTGGACTGAGTTTACAAATTTACATCCAAAATGATTACTTTACATTTATTTTTCACGCTTATCAGCAGGTGCTCCATTTGTGATGTTTACTAGATTATTCTGAATGTATGCCACTGTTTCTGGGAAGCGCCAATGGTTTTTATCTGAAAACAAGGTCATGTTTTGCTGTTCAGAAAATTCATTCATGTCTTTAATCAGCTTTTGTGCTGACTGGAAGCTGTGCTGATCAATTTCATAATCCGACATATACATAAGCACCATAGATTGTAAGTTTAATTCCAGTGATCGCTGTGTTAAGGCCAGTAATGCCTCACTTTTATCGGGTTGAGTCTGTAATTGCAGTGATTTCAAATGGGTTTGTGCTTGGTGCAATGCACTCCGAAAAGATTGTTTCATGGTTTCTTTTTGATCCAATCCCACGAACAAACCTGCAACGAAGCAAGACGAAGTGATGGCGATGAAAAGTAAAACGGTGCTTATTTTTTTCATGAGTTAGATTCCTTAAATGTCTGCCTTTATTTAACTTTTGTTTTTAGCTGTGTACTGTTGTGGGTTTTGAATTTGATTCTTCTGTTTCGACGCCTGGTCAATCTGGAAACGTTGTATTTTACTTTTTGTTTGTTGAACCTATTGGCTTCAACCAAAGCCCGTCCAATGGAAGGGTCTTTGACCATAAAAATATCTTGAATAAAAAACCACATAATTAACTCGCTTATTGAGTCTAATTATCATGCCATGATCACCAATAAATATCGCATGCCAAAAGTCAGTTTGGGTGTTTCCTTTTACGCCTGAATGAAGGCTTTAAAAATAAATAGATGCCTGATAATGACAAGTAAATCAAAGCCAATGCTGAGAATGTATTTAAGGGTGGTATGCCTTTGAGTCCTGAGTGGATGGCGTATATGACTTTGTCATAACTGAGTTTGTTTTCAAAAGCCAAGGGTATGATTTCCGAGGATTCTTTAGATGTCAGTGGTCTTGATGGTGTTTCACTTTCAATGGCTGGATACATGTGTTGTAAAAATTCACCTTGTTCATTTTGTGAAAAGCTGCCTTTTTCAGTCATGACATTCAACTTTCCTTTCAGAATATTGATGTTTTTTATCGGTGTAGGTAGGCCATCAAAATCGTCTATCTGATTGATAATTTCTGCTTGCGGGTTGAGCCATGTGATGCTGTTTTTTGTTGCCACCAACCACTGTTCATTGTCTTTTACGACAGAGATAATTTGTGCGGTCAATTCGGCTTTATTTTCACTCATGATGATTTGGTCATCAATTTGATATAGTTTTTCCTCGTTGACTTCCCATGCTGTTTGGTTTTTACCGTAATCAAACCATTGTAGAACCGTGGCACTGCTGACATAGCGATGAGACAAGCCAAAATCATCGGCGTGTTGTAACAACAAGCCAGTCGTCGCCAGTTGTAATAACCACAGGGCAGATAGCAAGCCTACCCATCGGTGAATTTTGCGTAAGAATTGGCGTAAGCGCATCAGGGTTTATCCTTAGACTGTGAGATTTGTTTTTGTAAAAAAAGGGCCAGTTCTGCTTGCTTTTTCATCGCATTAACCGACAAGGTGGCACCTGAAATGCTGTCGATTTTTTTCTGCCAATTGTCATCAGGACTGGCGCCGACAAATTGTTGTGTGAACCAAGGCACTTGAACCTCTCCGCCACGAGATTCTCGATAGACCAGGACTTTGACTTGTTCTATTTGTTGACCTTTGATGATGACGGCGGTAGTGATATCGCGCTCTTTACCGATCTCGTCAAGAATCCAGATGCTTTTGTTATCAACATGCCAATAGCGGTAGCTGAGTTGCTTGATTGGTCTGCTGAGGATTTTTTGAATTTGGGATTTCAATTCAGCTTTAACCCAAAGGCGTTTGGGTTTAGGGGCATTGCCATTGAACTGATCGGAGATGAACTGTTTAATGGTATTTTTTTCTTCATCTGAATAGCACCAACCTGTTGAAACATTGAGTAACAACAGGCTGATGAAAATGAAATGTGCTATTTGCTTTATCAGAACGAGTATCCTACACCTAAATTAAATCCATCGTTTGAAGCGCCGTCTTTTTGATCTTGGTAATCAATTTTAAATACGGTTTGTGGAGTTAGCCAAAAGTTCATACCGATGTCTGTTTGTTTTTTGTCTTTGCTGCTGGCATCAGCGGCGTTGTTATTGTAAACCGAATAACGGGCAAATACACCAAACTGATCACTGTTACCAAAACGGTAAGAAGGCTCTATATAAAAACCAGATTGTTCTTCACGAGCTGCATTGACTGCGGCCACATTGTCATCTAGGTTCCACTCAGCATACAAAGCGCGCAAACCAAAACCACCGATGTTGTATTGTAAATTGGCTTCAAACAAATCAGCCGCTACGTCCATAGCGCCTTGGGTTAAATCTGTTTGGTGCTGGTAAGTGGCTGCCAATTGTAAACCTTTGAACGGGTTAAATCGCACACGAGCGGTATAAGCCAAATCTGATGCTTTTGCTTCCGCCACTTTCTGACGGCCGCTTCGTATAATGAACGCTTTACTGCCATCAACAGGCGTGTTCAATCCACTTGATAAAAACAAATCAAAGCCCAGTTTGTCATTCACTTGTTTGTTCATGCCAACACCGGCTTCCCACCATGTAGATGGAATGATGTTCTTTTCAACGGCATTTCGCTCTACACCATAAAAGGTATTGGGTTCATGGGTCTCGTTCAAAATACCAACCGGCACCAAGCTGACACCAAATGTGGCTTTGGTTGTGTCGTTGAACATGTGCTCAATGTAAGCCTGCTCTAATTCTACTTCACCTGGTTTGCCATCGCCTGCCAATGCATGCTCTAACTCAAATTCAGAAAAGAAGCGTGTTTTTTCATTGAAATCATGACCAAAAAACATCACAAAACGGTGAAAGTCGATGTCTTCACCCGAGTCTAAGTTGTTGTAATGTAGCTCGCCGTAACCACCAATTTTGGTTTTTGATTCTACTGCCACAGTGTCTTCTATGGCGTCAGATACGACAGCCAAAGCTTCTTCTTGTGCAACCACTTGGGCTTGAACTTTCTTGGTGGTATCAGCAATCTCTGTTTCTTGAACATTTAATTTGTTTTGTAATGCTTCGATGGTTTTTTGTTGTTCTTGTATGATTTTCCACATGTCTTCCATACTGGGTGTTTTCTCAGCGGCTGAAGCCATCGCTGAACACATGGTTAATGCTAAAATACTGATTTTTTTCATTAGATTATCGTTAAATTGGTTAAGATGGCGCGAATTCTAATGCTATTGAGAACGATTATCAACACGATTACAAAAAAAGCAGCAATTATTTTGATATTTATCATGCTGGCAGCATGTCAGCCACAGGATGACTTGACCAATAAGCGGCAACTGTTCGTTTTTGGAACGGTGATAGATGTGGTGATATGGTCAGATGATGAGGCGCGGGCCTCTGAAGCTGTGTCGGTCATCAGTGAACGGTTCAACGAAATGCACACACAGTGGCATGCTTGGAAACCTGGGCGCCTACAGTCCATTAATAAACAATTGCAAGGTGGACAGGCAGTTAAATTGACTGTAGAAGAATCTAAAGTACTTAAAAGTAGCCTCAAATTCAGTCAATTGTCACAAGGCCATTTTAATCCTTTGATGGGAGCGGTGATAAATTTGTGGGGATTTCACAATGATGAGTACCCAATCACAACACCGCCACCTACTCTTGAGTCGATAAATTCTTTACTTGAGTCTGCACCACAAGTCAGTGACATTCATTGGAGCGACAATGAAATATCTAGTGGAAATCCCAATGTTTGGTTTGATTTGGGTGGCATTGCAAAAGGATACGCAGTTGATGTGGCTGTTGAAATATTGCAACAACACGGCATACAGCACGCCATCATCAATGCTGGTGGTGACTTACGAGCATTGGGTCAAAAAGGTGAAACCCCTTGGACCATTGCGATTCAGTCTCCAAAAAATTGGCAGCCACTTGCCCTGATTAAAGTGAACGAAAATGAGGCCATTTTTACCTCTGGAAATTATCAGCGCTATAAGGCATTCGACGGTAAGCGTTATGCCCACATCATTGACCCTCTGACTTATTATCCCGTTTCAGAAATTGTTTCTGCAACCGTGATTGCAAAAGATGGCATGTTGGCAGATGCAGCAGCCACAGCCTTGGTTGTGGCGGGAAAAAAATGGCATCTGGTGGCGGAGCAAATGGGGATTGCAGAGGCTTTGGTGGTTGATGCAGATAATCGGTGTTTTGCAACTCAGGCGATGCGGGTACGCCTGTCAGATAGACGTATCACATGTGAAACCCCAAAACCCTTGACAGGTGGTTTATAATCTGTCGGTTATTTTGACAGCCCCAGAACACCGTGTCACTCACTCTGGGGATTAAAAGTGTCCATATTAAGGAGCAAACCATGACAGAAATCATCCCATCAGCGGGTTTTTCATTGGAATCGTTGTTACGTGGCGGCATCGGCATGCTGACATTGTTGGCATTGGCCTACGCATTCAGTAGCAACCGAAAAGACATCAATTGGAAAGTGGTTGGTGTGGGTTTATCCATCCAAGTGGTTTTGGCCATTGGCGTATTATATGTGCCATTTGTTGAATCTATTTTTAAAGCTGTGGGCGCATTTTTTATTCATATCATGGATTTCACCAAAGAAGGTACAAACTTTTTATTCCGATCATTTGGAAGCGGGGAAATTGAATCACCATTGATTAACTTTGCCGTGATGATCTTGCCGACCATTATTTTCTTCTCGGCTTTGACCTCGGTGCTATTCTATATGGGCATCATTCAGAAAATCGTTAAAGGATTGGCGTGGTTATTAACCAAAGCATTGAAAATCTCAGGTGCTGAAAGTTTGTCAGTTGCAGGCAACATCTTTTTGGGCCAAACAGAAGCGCCATTGATGATCAAAAAATACCTTGAGAAAATGAACAAGTCAGAAATTCTTTTGGTCATGATTGGTGGTATGGCAACAGTCGCAGGTGGCGTTTTAGCTGCCTATGTTGGCTTTCTTGGTGGTGAAGATAAAGCGCTACAATTGTTTTACGCCAAGCATTTATTGGCCGCATCTGTGATGGCTGCTCCTGGTGCCATTGTGGTGGCGAAAATGTTGTACCCACAGACTGAAGAAATCAATTCTAATGTCGAAATCTCTCATGAAGAAGTGGGGTCGAATTTCTTAGATGCATTGGCCAATGGTACCACTGAAGGTCTGAAGTTGGCGATGAATGTGGGTGCCATGCTATTGGTGTTTTTTGCATTTTTAGCGATGATGAACTTTGGCCTTTCAGCAGTTGGAGATTTATTGTCAATTAATCAATGGATTGCTAACAATACGGCTTATCAAGCTTTGTCATTGGAGTTTTTGTTGGGTTATTTGTTTGCACCATTGATGTGGTTGATTGGTGTGGCGACAGAGGACATCACCCTATTAGGTCAATTATTGGGTGTAAAAATCATAGCCTCTGAATTTGTTGGTTATGAAAATTTAGCGGGCATGAAAGATGCGGCCGCTGCTGTTCACTTGACTTATGAGAAGTCTATTTTGATGGCCACTTATATGCTGTGTGGCTTTGCTAATTTTGCTTCTATTGGTATTCAAGTGGGTGGTATTGGTTCATTGGCACCCGGTCAAAGAAAAGTGTTGTCAAAATTTGGAATGAAGGCTTTGATTGGTGGTACTTTGGCATCTTTGTTTTCAGCCACCATGGCAGGCATGTTAGTTGGTTGATGTTCATTGAAGTTATTAAGTCATGCAAAATGACAAGTGTGTGAATTTTGTGGCAATAACTTGCAATTCATCCAAAGGTGGTTTCTAATTATATAAACCACCTATGGAGAAAACAATCTTTAGCAAAAACCAGGGTGCGCATCAAACCCTCAGAACTGATGCTACGGGCATGCCACTTGAGTGGCTGAATCAAGAGCAAGTCGCCAAGCTCATATCTTTAGACATGGTGCAATACGCATTTGGCACCACACTCACACGACTTCACGGCGGAATCAATGCCTTATCAGGCAAGCAAAGCATTTTAGACATCCCTGCCATTATTGGCACCAAAGGGAAAAACCACCACTTTCACAAGAAACTTCAAGGCTATGTTCCACCTTTAAACAACCCAACCTTGTTTAAGCGTGATCAGAACCTGTGTTTGTATTGTGGCCAAGTCCATCAATACAAGCAGCTTTCGCGTGACCATGTGACGCCTGTTTCACAAGGCGGAAAAGATGTTTGGGAAAATGTGGTTACTTCTTGTAAACGGTGTAACAACCACAAAGCAGACAGAACGCCTTTGCAAGCCAACATGAAATTATTGGCGATTCCTTTCGCCCCAAATTATGCAGAATATATTTACCTTCAAGGCAAGCACATCATTGCAGATCAGATGCATTTTTTGATGAATCATTTTCCGCGTCAATCACCTTTCAGGAATCGATTTATGGATTAGTTAAAATTTAACCTTCCATCTAGCATCTTTTTTACACCATTCAATGGTGTCTTGGCTTTATTTCCTTTGTACTTTTTACTGTGCGCTTACTTACTGATAGCTCAAAGCCAATCAATCAGTCTTCTTCAGATTTATCTATTTCTAATTTTTTGATTTTATAACGCAAGGCGCGAAAGCTGATGCCTAAGAGTTCTGCGGCTTTTGTTTTGTTGTTTTTGGTTTTTGCCAATGCATTGGTGATTTCACGAACTTCTATTTCTTCAATGTACTGATCTAGGTTATGTTCCTTAGTAATGCTCGGTTTATATCCAGTTCCAGACAGGTCTATGTCCTCTTCACGAATCAATTGGTTTTGGCAATTGACAGCCGCTTTAGACAAAATGTGATCCAGCTCTTTGATGTTTCCTGGGAAGTCATATTGCTTTAATTTAGCCATGGCAGCTGGATGAATTTTGCATGGCAGTTTGTTCCACGCTTGTGCCAATTGATCGAGGACTTCTTTGCTTAACTCCAGCAGGTCGTTTTTCCTTCTCAACAATGGTTTGGTTGTGATTTCTCCCACGGTTAAGTGGCGTATCATGGATTTTTTGATGGCTTGAGAGTTTTTAAACTCTTCTTCACTCCAACAAGTACCAGCAATGATGCGTTGATTGTCATTCTTGAGCTTAATATTTTCAACCAATGATGATTGACGACCATTGTGCAGGTGCTCTATGTTTTTAAAATAAGTGGTGCCAGCTTCTGCTAATACCAATTCAGCGTTTTCATCACTGCAATCAATGACTTTGAATGCCGCTTCTCTTAATTTACTATTGGCATGGATTAAAGAAGCAATTTTTTCTTTCCAAGTACCGGCCTCACCATAAATCAAAACAGGCGCTTGTGTATTGGCAAAGGCGCTGATATTACGGTTTATTTCTTGGAAATAGTTTGTTTTAGAGCTGAATAATTGAGGCTTAAATGATTGTTCTGCATTTTGGGCATCAGTTTGTTTTAATCCATTGATGACCAGTTGTCTCAAAGTATCAAGACTGATGGGTTTGGTAATGAAATCAAATGCCCCTTTTTTTAGCGCTTCTACGGCGTGGTTGATGGTGCCAAAAGCAGTGATGACAGCAACTGGAGTGGCCGGGTACTTTTCTGCTATGTATTCAACCAACTCAATACCCGTGCCATCTGGCAATTTAAAATCTGACAAACACAGGTGGAAAGTCGTTTTTTCTAAAAGGTATTTAGCTGAACCCACACTTTCTGCTTTGTGAACAGACAGGCCCATGCGGCTCAATGAGATTTCAAGTAATTGTAGAATGTCTGGTTCGTCATCAACAATCAGGATGCGCTTTTGTTCTTGTGTCATAGCTTGGCTGCTTCAGTTAATTGTCTTCGCATCAAGGGTCCAAAATTCATCTGATTGAAAAATGCCATCAATGCCTGTTCATTGCCTTGTTTTTTTATTATATCATCATTCGGCATGGGGGCATCAAGGACAATTTGTGTCAATTGTTTTGATAACCTGGCTTGATCAATTTGTTGTTTGATTTTTAAGGCACATGACTTGGCGCCCCTGAAGCTCAAATAGGCAATTTCTTGATGACGAGCGATGATACTGTCTAAGTCACCAAAGTGTTGAAGTAAATGTGCTGCCGTTTTTGGGCCAACACCTTTGACCCCAGGGATGTTGTCAACTGAATCGCCAGCTAAGGCCAAATAGTCAACAATTTGATCGGGTCTAACACCAAATTTATCGGTAAGGGCACGAAAACCGAGCGGCTTACTTTTTCCATAATCCCACCACCAGTCTGTGGGTCTGACCAATTGAGCCAAATCTTTATCAGCACTGACAACACAAACATTCAGGCCTTTGTTTGAGTGGCGAGCATGTAAAGTCCCAATCAAATCATCCGCTTCATAATGGTCATCTCCAAAAGTGGCGATGCCCAAGTTTTTGGCCAATTGCTTACAATCTTTGAACTGACGCTTTAAATCATCGGGCGCCGGCTCCCTATTGGCTTTATAGGGTGGGTATATCTCATTGCGAAAAGATGTAGTCAAAGACTCGTCAAATGCACAAGCGATATGTCGGGCCTGAGTTTGTGCTAAAAACCGGGCCAAAAATCGGCCAAAACCATAAACGGCATTGACCGATTGTCCATTGACATCAGTAAACTCATCAGACATCGAATAATAACTTCGAAAAACAAATATGCTGGCATCAATCAAAAATGCCGTTGCCGGTTTGTCTTGTCTGATGGCTGTCATATTAAGCGATTAAACCCATGGCTTCTAATTTCAAAACGATTTGCTGAGTGGCTTCATCGGGTTTAAAGTTCAATGTGTTAATATCCAGTTCTGGTGTTTTGGGTGCTTCATAGGGGTCACTGATGCCTGTAAATTCCTTGATTACGCCTTTTCTGGCCAAATCATAAAGGCCTTTGCGGTCTCGTTTTTCACATTCTTCTAATGGCGTTGAAACATGGATTTCCAAGAAGCCGCCTAAGGGCTCAATCATTTCACGAACTTCATCGCGTGTTTGTTCATAGGGTGCAATAGGTGCACAAATCGCCACGCCACCGTTTTTAGTGATTTCAGAAGCAACATAGCCTATGCGAAGCACATTGATGTTTCTGTGTTCTTTTGAAAACCCCAGTTCACTGGACAAGTGTTTACGAACCACATCACCATCTAAAAGGGTCACAGGACGATTGATCATTTCCATCAACTTAACCAACAAAGCGTTGGCAATGGTGGATTTACCTGAGCCCGAAAGACCTGTGAAAAATACAGTGAATCCTTGTTTGTTACGTGGTGGATAGCTCTTTCGCAATTCAGCCACAACTTCTGGATATGAAAACCATTCAGGAATATCCAGTCCTTGTTGTAAACGGCGGCGTAATTCTGTGCCTGAAATGTTTAAAATATTTTCGTCTTCTTGTTTTTCTGACAAGGCAATGTATTGTGCTTTGTCCTGAGAAAACACCATCATTTCAAACTCAACCATTTCGATACCTAGCTCTTCTTGGTGCTTTTCTAATAAATGTTGAGCACCGTATGGGTCATAGAATGGATTGCCATCAGAGTCGTCACCGGGGCCAGCATGATCGCGTCCAATGATAATGTGTGTGCAGCCATAGTTTTTACGGATAATGGCGTGCCATAGGGCTTCACGAGGGCCGCCCATGCGCATCGCTAAAGGCAATAATGACAATGCGGTGGTGCGTTCAGGGAAGCGTTCCATCAATTTTTCATAGCAGCGAACGCGCGTGAAATGGTCAATATCACCAGGCTTGGTCATACCGACCACAGGGTGTATCAACAAGTTGGCTTCTACTTTTTGTGCTGCACGAAATGCGATTTCTTGGTGGGCTCGGTGCATCGGGTTGCGTGTTTGAAAAGCAACCACTTTACTCCAGCCTGTTTTTTTAAATTGCGCGCGCACTTCTGCGGGGCTGTGTCTGTGTTGCTGATAGTCATAATGCGTAGGCAATTGCAAACCCAATAATTCTCCGCCTAAATAATAGTCACCGGCATGGTTCATTAAATAGTTCACGGCAGGGTGTTTCTTATCGTTTTTGCCAAAAACCGCTTCGGCTTCTGCTGCCTTGTTAGGCTGCCAAACATCAGAAACATTCAAAATGGCAAGCACAACGCCTTCTTGATCCCTCAGCGTCAATTGACCAACCTCTTTGGCTTTGGTAGCTGTGGCTTCATCAACATCTAGGGTGATTGGCATAGACCACAACAAACCATTGGCAAGCCTCATGTCTTTTAAAACTGAATCATAATCTGCTTCAGTCATAAAGCCTGTTAAGGGTGAAAAGCCACCATTTAAAATCAGTTCTAAGTCGCATATTTGGCGTGGTGTTAAACTCCACTCAGGTAAGGAATTAGCCAAAGCTTGTCTTTCTGCTTTGGTTGCAGCATCTGGGATTAAGTTAATTAATTCGCCACCATGGGCAGTTGTTGTACTCATAATTTTCTCTTTATTGTTCAACAGTATTGTTGAGTTTGTATTTGTTAATTTTTTGTGCAATGGTGGTATGAGAGACGCCCAGTTGAGCCGCTAACTTACGACTTGATGGGTATTTCTGATACCAGTGTTGTAGGAAATGTTTTTCAAATTCATTGACGGCTTCAGGTAAAGTGAGGCCTTCAAGTTCTGCTTCGATATTAACACCAGCTTCCAAGTCTAGATCGGTTGCTTTGATGACGCCATCTTTGGCGACCATAACGGCCTTGTAGATGCTGTTTCTCAGTTGGCTGACATTACCTGGCCAATAATGGCGTTTCATGCGGCTGATGGCATCCAATGAAAGGCTAACTTGTTTGCCGGTTTGTTCTGAAAATTCAGAAACAAATTTAATAGTCAGCGGTTCAATGTCTTCTTTTCTGTCGCGCAAAGCAGGCACATCCAAGCGCAATATGTCCAATGTTGATACCAATCCACTGTCCATTTGTGTGCCATATTGATGGAGGCGCTTGGCAGATGAAGTGATGATTCTGGCTTTTTGCTTTTCTACCCTGTTAATTAATTTAAACAGCTTGTGTTGTACGTGTAGCGACATATACTCTAAGTGTGAAAAGTAAATCGTGCCGGTTTCATTGAGCTCTAATATGCCCAGTTTGTGCTTGGTGCCAAAAAGCATTTGCTCAAGCTCTTCTGCTTTGACTGCCTGGCAATCGACAGTGGTAAACAAGTTGTTTTTTCTGTCACTGAGTTTGTGACAGGCGTGGGCCAGTAAAGTCTTTCCAGTACCCGCCTCTCCAATCAGGCACAGGGGTGCTTCAACTGAGGCAACCGATTTTGCCCGTTGTAACAACTGCTCGAAGACTTGAGATTGATACACCAATGCATCCAAGCCTTCAATTTCTTCACCTTGCATTACCATACCGCTGGTCATGACTTTTTCTTGGTTGCGAAAGTGCAGCATGGCACCTGTCATTTGACCGGTTTTACTTTTGGTTGCCTGAACATCTAGCAGCATTTTTCCAGCAATCGTGTTAATGGTGACTGGTAAATGAGAAGAACCTGCAGCATTGATTTTCTCTTGCCAATCTTCACAACAAAAAATACTTTTCATTTTGCTGGGCATTTTGTTGTTTTCTGATTCTGATTTAAAGATTTTTTTAGCTTGTTTGTTGGCATAGGCAATCTGACCTTTTGTGTTGATACCCATGACAGGATCGGGGATAGATTCTAAAAGTGAATCTAACATGTTTTGCTGTTCAACCATAGGCAACACATCTATTTGATTGACCCACTTAACACCCGGAATTTTCATCAATAAGCTGGCAATCATACCTTGAGTGGATTTGTCTAAGTCTTGAGTCTGTAAAAACATTTTTCCATCACCAACCTCTAACTTAATTAAATCGGCTTGCTTTTCTCTGAGTATTGACAGCACGTCGTCCGTGATTCCCAGTTTATTTTCTGTAGTTACTGCTAATTTCATTTTCGTAAACTATTCGTTACATTCATTAAAGTGTTGTTTATCAATTACATACAGAATTTCATAAATGCTGTGTAATGATAAATTTACGTATTGTAGCTTTGTCGTTACAGCAACTCAACCTAAAATATACAAGTAAAAAACAAACTTTCAAATACAAAAAAACCATAAGCTTATGTCGGATTTAAAACACTTTGCCACCAGGGCCATACATCAAGCCTATCAACCGCTTGAAAATCACGGGGCATTAACACCGCCTATTCACATCAGTTCCACTTATGCTTTTGAAAATGTAGAGCAGGGAGGCGCCGCCTTTGAGGGAGAAAATGACCGCTTCATTTATGCCAGACTGGGGTCTCCTTCACAGCAGCTTCTTGAAAAAAGGATGGCATCTTTAGAGCTTGCGGAAGCTTGTTTGGCGACGGCATCAGGCATGGGAGCCATCACATCAACGATTTGGTCTTTTGTGAAGCCTGGTGATGAATTGATAGCTGACTTAAGTTTGTATGGATGTACATTCAGTTTTTTTGAGCATGGCTTGAAGCCAATGGGTATCAAGGTGACTTATTTGAATTTAACCGACAAAAACTTACTGGCCAAGCACATCAATGAAAAAACAGCTTTGGTGTATGCTGAAACACCAAGTAACCCCAATATGCGACTGATTGACATTCAGGCGCTGGCCGATTTGTGTCATAAGCACCAAGCCAGACTGATGATTGATAACACCTATTGTACACCTTATTTGCAACAACCAATCACATGGGGTGCCGACTTGGTAGTACATTCAGCCACCAAGTACCTGGGTGGTCATGGCGATTTGATTGCTGGATTTGTTTTAGGTAAACAAGATGACATTGATCACATCAGGTATTTTGGATTAAAGGACATGACTGGCGCGGTGATTTCTGGTTTTGATGTTTCATTGTTATTGCGTGGTTTAAAAACCTTGCATGTCCGTTTGGACCGGCATTGTGAAAACGCACAGGTTGTGGCTGAATTCCTTGATCAATCACCACATGTCAAAACCACTTTTTATCCTGGCTTGCCTCAATTTGCTCAAAGGGCATTGGCTAAAAAACAGATGAGCCGGCCTGGGGGCATGATTGCATTTGAGTTGAATGCGACGCGAGAACAGTCTGCTCAATTTGTAAATGCGCTGAAATTGGTTTTATGCGCTGTCAGTTTGGGTGATGCAGAAACTTTGATACAACATCCTGCATCTATGACACACTCCACTTATACGGAAGAGGAGCTACTTGAGCATTTAATCAGCCCGAATTTAATCAGGCTGTCGGTGGGTTTGGAGCATGTTGAGGACATTATCAATGATTTGAATCAAGCATTTGAGTCTGTTTTCGGTGCCAATGGATTGGCAATATCTGCTTGAGTCTTTAACTCTGTGACGGCTTCAAACAAACGTTCGGCAGTGACTTCCTCTGGTGGAATGGGTTGGCCTACAATCAATTCCACTTTGGCCCACAGCTTTCTGGGTCTGCGATGAATGATTTTTTTGTCATACCGAGAAAAATAACTACCCCATAAATTATTAAGTGCCATTGGCACCACTGTTACAGGTGTTTCAGTGATGATGCGTTCAATGCCTTTTTTGAATGGTGCCATGTGCCCATCTTTGGTTAATGCACCTTCTGGGAAAATACCTACAACATCATTGTTTTCTAGGGCTGTCTTAACACTGGCAAAAGCATTTTCCATTATTTCTACGCTTTCCTTGGGGCTGGCTATGGGGATGGTTTTTGCTGCTTTAAAAAGTGGTTTCATCAGTCCATGTTGGAATATTTTATAGTACATCACAAATCTGACAGGTCGCCTGATGCGGCCACCCAAAATCATGGGATCAACAAATGTCACGTGATTGCACACCAAAACTACTGGACCGTCAGTGGGTATGTTATCCAATCCTGTTGTTTTAACCCGATAAACCATACTGACTAGGAACCAAGCAACCAAACGCATCAAAAACTCAGGCACTACAGTGAAAATATAGAGACAAACTATGACATGTAATAGGGTGGTGATCAAAAACAGTTGTGGGATGCTCATCTCAAAAACAACGAGGACCACAATGCCGAGTAAAGCCGCTACCACCATAAACAGGGCATTGATGATGTTATTTCCAGCAATGACACGAGACACACAGCCTTTGTCACTCCTTTCCTGGATTAATGCATACAAAGGGACAATATATAGGCCTCCAAAAACGCCAATTAACATCAAGTCCAGGCACACGCGCCAGGCACCTTGTGCAGACAAAAATGATTCAAAATTTAAATTGCCCTGGTCTACCCAAACCATGCTGGCCCAATATAAATCCAATGAAAACCAAGCAAGACCTATAGCGCCTACTGGTACCAAGCCGATTTCTACCCGGCGGCCTGATAATTTCTCGCATAAAAGTGAGCCGGCACCGATGCCAATCGAAAACATGGTTAATAGCACCGTTACAACATGCTCGTTTCCATTCAAAACAGTGCGCGTGTAGTTTGGCATTTGTGCCAAAAATACTGAGCCGAAGAACCAAAACCAAGAAATGCCCAGTATGGATAAAAACACCACCCGGTTGCCAGGTAAAAATTTTAAATTATTTTTAGTGGCACGCAAGATGTTCCAATCTAATTGGATTTTGTCATCAGCAGGTGGCGTGTTGGGAATTTGTTTAGAAGCAATAAAGCCCAATACGGCAAAGAGAACCACAGCAAAAGAAATTGGAATGGTTGTGGCTTTAGCAATCAAAATACCACCCAATATGGTGCCCAAAAGGATGGATATGAATGTGCTTGCTTCAACCATGGCATTGCCTCCGATCAGTTCGTCTGTGGATAACTTTTCAGGCAAATAACCATATTTAACGGGACCAAATAGGGAGGACTGTGAACCCATCAAAAACAAGACAAATATCAACAAACCCACACTTTGAAAATAAAAGCCGGCACAAGCGGTCAACATCACCATAATTTCAAACATTTTTACGCGTTGAATAAGGGCTGATTTCTCGTATTTATCCGCCACTTGTCCAGCGAAAGCGGAAAACAAAAAGAAGGGTAAAATAAACAGGCCAAAAGCCAAGTTGGTTAAGCCGTCAACTTGCTGTTCTGCCACCTTAAAGGCAATCATAATTACCAAGGCGTTTTTAAATACATTGTCGTTGAATGCACCCAAGAATTGGGTTAAAAAGAAAGGAAAGAAACGACGCTCTTTTAGTAAGGCAAATTGTTTAGACATGAATCAAATCATAAAGCATAAAACAATTACAGTGTATCATTGAGGGATGTCATCTGCCAATGTGATATTTTGTCAATTCAAGCGCACAGCATTTGACCACTTAAAAATGAATTGCTATGCTATTTGTACATTTATAAAGAGGAATAAATATGGGATTTTTCGATTTTATTGCCGATGCAGGTTCAAAGATTTTCAGTGACGATGAAAAAGAGCCAGAAATCACCATGCCAGTCATTAAACACATAGAAAACAGCGGCGTGGATATCACTCACCTTAAAACCAATTTTTCTATGGGTAAAGTCACTTTGTCTGGTTATGTGCCGAATCAAGAGCAAAAAGAAAAGGCCGTTTTAACAGCTGGAAACATTGCAGGTGTCTCAGGTGTACAAGACAATTTAATTCTAGGTGCACCACCAGCTGATGTTGTTGAAGTAGAAAAGGCGGAAGCAGAAGCTGCCGCGGCAGAAGAAGGTAAAGCAGGTGAAGCTGCTTGGGAATCAAAAACATATACAGTTAAATCGGGTGATACCTTAGGTAAAATTGCCAAAGAATTTTATGGAAACGCCATGGAATATCCAAAAATTTTTGAAGCCAACAAGCCCATGTTGTCAGATCCTGACAAAATTTATCCAGGACAAGTGTTACGCATTCCTGAATAATTACGCAATTCAAATGCCTAAAACCACGTGTGAATTCACGTGGTTTTTTTGTGCAAAAAACACCGTGCTATAATCTCTGTGCTAATTTTGGCACTGACAGTAGAGGAGATGAATCATGCACATGCATTTTGATTTGATGAAAAGAAAATGGATGCTGCTGTGGGCTTTATTGTTGATAGGGTCGAAAATACAAGTTGCTGAGGGTAATGACTTTGTTCCTCCCAATGTGTCATTTTCATCGGTGACCAAGCTGCCTTTCGTTGAGGCCAGTCATAAAATCAGTTACGGTTCAGATCCGTTGCAATATGGCCTGTTGTGGCAAGCACCCTCATCACAAGAAAAACAACCATTGATTGTGTTGATTCATGGTGGTTGTTGGTTGAATGCTTTCGGAGTTGATCACGCTCTACCCATGGCCAGTGCTTTGGCACAGTCAGGGTTTGATGTTTGGGCACTGGAATACCGCAGAACCGGTGATGAAGGTGGTGGATGGCCTGGTAGTTTCGAAGATGTGCAGGCCGGAATTAAGTTTGTCAATCAATTGCCTGGTCATATTAATCATAAAGAAGTGATTTTGGTTGGGCATTCAGCAGGTGGGCACTTGGCTTTGTTAGCAAAACAAAAACATGACTCAGGTACTCAGCCTGAAATAATTAAAGCCATTGGGTTGGCAGCCATCACCGATTTAAGCAGTTATGCCGCTGGTCAGAACAGTTGCCAAACGGCTGGGCCACAATTTATGGGAGGAACTGCTGAAGAAAAGCCTGATGCTTATCAAGCCGCAGATCCTAAAGTGCATGGACCCTATCAACAGACGGTTTTACTTCAGGGTCAGGCCGATGTGATCGTGCCTGAATCACAGGCGAAGTTGGATGGCGCTGTAGCCATAAAGCTGGCATCATCTGGGCACTTTGACTGGATTCATCCGAAAAGTCAGGCATTTGACATGCTGTTGAAGCTACTGATTGAAGAAAAATCGACGGAACAAGACATTACAGAGGCAAAATGATTGGCTAAGTGGTTCAATATCGGGTAAGCTTGCGTCCCAGTTTTGGCCTCGGCCTTAAAACCCGGCAGCGTTCCTCTTCGAATGTTGCACTCAAAAGACAACATACTTCAGCATTGCATTAAGCTGCTGATCGAACATTCTAAGAGAGATTCATGAAATTTACCGAATTGGGCTTAATCAAGCCTTTATTACAAGCCATTGATGCACAGGGCTACGACACACCTTCACCCGTTCAAGAGCAAGCCATTCCACCTGTATTGGCAGGCAAAGATGTGATGGCAGCAGCACAAACGGGTACAGGAAAAACAGCAGGTTTTACCTTGCCAATTTTACAATTGTTAAGCGAAGGACAGCCTGCACAATCAAACAGGGCACGCGCTTTGGTGCTGACTCCGACAAGAGAGCTGGCTGCACAGGTAGCAGATTCTGTAGCCACTTATGGTCGTAACTTAAACATGAAATCGGCAGTGGTGTTTGGTGGAGTAAAGATCAACCCTCAAATGATGAAACTGCGTCGTGGTGTGGATGTTTTGGTGGCTACCCCTGGTCGTTTATTGGATTTATATGGTCAAAAAGCGGTGCGGTTCGATGATTTAGAAGTTTTGGTTTTAGACGAAGCCGATCGCATGCTGGACATGGGTTTTATCCATGACATCAAGAAAATCATAAAATTATTACCTAACAAACGTCAGAACTTGATGTTTTCAGCGACATTTTCACCTGAAATCAGACAGTTAGCCAAAACCATAACAAACGATCCTGTAGAAATAACCGTCAGCCGAAATTCAACAGCAGCAAGCGTTAAACATTGGATTCATCCTGTGGATAAAAAGCGAAAGTCTGCATTGTTAAAGCACTTGATCAATGAAAAAGCATGGGAACAAGTTTTGGTCTTTTGTCGTACCAAGCACGGTTCAAACAGGTTGGCGACATTTTTAGAAAAGAACAAAATCAATGCAGCGGCCATTCATGGTAACAAAAGCCAAGCGGCAAGAACCAAAGCTTTGGCAGGCTTCAAAAACAAAAAGATTCAAGTATTGGTGGCCACAGACATCGCTGCACGTGGCATCGATATTGATCAATTGCCTCAAGTGGTTAACTTCGACTTGCCGAATGTGGCTGAAGACTATGTGCATCGCATTGGTCGTACCGGCCGTGCAGGTTCCACAGGTCAAGCCATATCATTAGTCAGTGCAGATGAAATCAAACAATTGAAAGACATTGAAAAATTGATTAAGAAAAAATTAGACCGTGAACTGGTGGATGATTATTGGCCTGATCATGACTTACCTGATTCCCCAGTACCGTCTAAAACAACACAGCCAAAACGCATCAAAAAACCTAAGCCAAAAGGCTTTGTCAAAGCCAGTGTCAAAGCCAAGTGGGCAGAGCGCCAAGCAGAAGGTGGCAAGGAACGCAGAGAGCACAAACCCAAAAATGCCAAACGTGCCAAGCCGAAAAATTTCGTCAAAGCCAGCGTCAAAGCCAAGTGGGCAGAGCGCAGTGAAGAGGAAAATCAATTGGCATTTGCGCGCAGTCAGGAAGCACAACAAGGCCAACGCGGTAGAAATCGCGCCAAAAGCCACGCCGAACTGCAAGCACAAGGCAACACAAAAAGCGCTGACAAGAAAAAAGGCCCTTGGCAAAAGAACAAAGAAGGTGGTTCATCTGAAGGCCGCAATGCCAAGCCGAAAGGTAAAAAACCTGGTTTTAAACCGCGTTCATCAAACAGCCCATACAAAGGCCAAGGCAGTAATAAGCGTGGCGGAAGTAAGGGTGGAGCGGGTAAAGCGGGCCAAGGTCGCACGCAAAGTAAGCCCAACAGATGAACAAAGTCGGTATATTCGTAGACGTTCAGAACATTTATTACACCACGCGTGAGTGTTTTGGACGCCCCTTCAATTACCGCAAATTTTGGCAAGAAATTAAAGGCAGGCACCACATTGAATGTGCCTTCGCCTATGCGGTAAGGCGCAACGATGACCAACAAATCAAATTCCAAGATGCACTCCGATACATAGGTTTTGAAGTCAAATTAAAAAACTTTATTCAAAGAAGCGATGGCAGTGCCAAAGGCGATTGGGATGTAGGCATCACCATCGACATCATGGAACAGGCTGGGCAATTGGATGAAGTTATCTTGCTTTCAGGTGATGGAGACTTCGCCATGCTTCTTGACCATATCAAAGTAAAGCACAAAGTAAAAACCACCGTTTACGGCGCACCTAAACTCACGGCTCAAGCCTTGATTAACAGTGCCAACCTTTATATTCCTATTGACGCGCCGCTGTTAATCAGTCCTAAGTAAATAAGCCTAATTTTTACAGGTTTGATACTTGGTTTGTTGTTTGGGAGCGTACTTATAACACCTCAGAAGGTGTAGAATAAGTGCTGTATTTGAAAGCTTGTATCAGAACTCTGACCTGAGTTTTCTGCCCATCAATGAAGAGAGGGCTTCTGTGGTGGTCATTTCATCGTGAACCACTTTCCAAACATGTTCGGTAATGGGCATATCTATTCCATGTTTTTTTGCCAACCGCATCACTTCATCAGTGGTCCCTATACCTTCAACTACTTGACCAATTTCTGTTTTCGCTTCGTTGATACTTTGGCCACGACCCAAAGCCAGTCCCATGCGTCGATTACGAGATAAATCACCGGTAGATGTCAAAACCAAATCGCCTAAACCTGCCAGTCCCATTAAGGTTTCTGGCTGACAGCCTAATGCTTGACCCAAACGCATCATTTCTGCCATGCCTCTGGTTATCAATGCTGCTCGACTGTTGTCTCCCAAATTCATGCCATCTGCAATACCTGTGGCCAATGCCAAAACATTTTTTACAGCACCACCGAGCTCTGCGCCAACTAAATCATCTGATAGATACGTTCTGAAGTTATCATTGAGTAAGGCATTGCTGACTTGTTTGGCGAAATCTTTGTGCTTGGACGCAACGGCGACCAATGTAGGCTTTCCAGCGGCAACATCTTTTGCAAATGAAGGGCCGGTAACCAATGCGGTAGGGTAGTCATTACCCAATACTTCTTCTGCAACTTGATGTAAGAAGCGACCTGTTCCGGGTTCAAATCCCTTACTTGCCCATGCCAAAGGCTTGTTGTTCAACAAGGGTTTAACTTGATTCAAAATGTCGTGAAAGGCATGAGAAGGGCAAACCACCAACACAGCATCGGCGTCAGCAATGGCTTGGGCTAAATCGTTTGTTGGTGTTAATTGATCTGGAAATGGTATGCCAGGGAGGTAGCGATCATTGGTTCTGGATGCTTGCATGTGTTCAATGGCATCGGCATCACGGCCCCACAATAATGTGTTGCCGTTTCGTGCCATTTGCATCGCCAAAGCGGTGCCCCAAGAGCCCGCACCCAGAACCGCAAACTGCATTACTGTTTGGTGCTGCCAGCAGCTTCAGCTTGTGCTTTTTGCATTTGCTGTGCGTACATTTGTTCGAAGTTAACTGGCTGTAATACCAAAGGTTGGAAACCACCTGCAACCACGCTGTTGCTGATTTCTTGGCGAACATATGGGAATAAAACGTTAGGACAGTAGATGCCCAAAGTTTGATGCAATGATTGATCATCAAAGTTTTTCATGTTGAAGATGCCAGCCTGTGCCACTTCTGCTAAATAAGCAGTCTTTTCGTTAACTTTACAAGTCACGGTAGCTGTTAAAGTCACTTCATAAGTTTCATCATTTAACTTGTTCACTTTTTGGTTCATGTTCAAGTTAATTTCTGGTTGGCCTTGCTCTTGGAAAACTTGTGGCGCATTGGGTGCTTCAAAAGAAGCATCTTTTACGTACAATTTTTGTAAAGACATCATTGGTCCATTATTTTCTTCTGCCGCTGCGGCTTGGTTTTCTTCAGTCATTGTATTTTCCTATTAAAAATTTATGTGTTCTGTGGTTGTTTGGTGCTCATTTGCTCAAAGGCATTTTATCGTTCAGCCATGCATTCACACCACCTTGTAAGCTGAAAGTTGTTTCAATGCCCGCATTTTTCATTGCTTGGCATGCTTTCAACGAGGTCCTACCCATTTGACAATAAATAACCACAGGTCGTTTTTTGAGTCCATCTGTTTTGATTTTTCCGGCTTCAATGTCTGCCATAGGTATGTTTACGGCATTGACGATGTGACCTTGAGCGAAAGCTTCTGCTGGCCTGACATCGATTAACTTGGCATTTTGTTGATTCACTAATCGAGTCATTTGTTCAACTGTGACGGTTTGTAAGCCATTGCTGGCTTGTTTGTATGCAGAAATTAAAAATAAAAATAATGCTGCTAAGAACAATGTAACCAAAAAGATGTGGTTACCGATAAATTCTGCCAATTGAGCCATTGAAGTACCGAGAAAAATAAAAGGGACAATATAAGGTACACTGAGAAAAAATCAAGGTAAAAACAAGCCTTTTATACTTTATGAGTCTTTGATAACATGGATGCGCTTAATTTTTGCCTCTTGATGACCTGATGTCCCGTATTATTTTGCTTTTGATTTTTTTTGCTGCTTGGCCTGTTATGGGACAGCAGAAAACCGAAAAAATTTTGAATGAGGCGGAACTAAACCAACGATTGGATGAAATTCAAAACCAACTCACTGCTTTAAAAAACCAGCTTAATCAAGCTGAAGGTAAAGAAGCCAAATTATTAACAGAGCTTGAAAATCAAGACTTGGCAATTAACGAATTGGGTAAAGAAATTCATCAAAATAAACAGCAAGTGGCCAATGCTAAAGATCAAATAGAAGCGCTCAGTCTTCAAATTAAAAAGAAGAATGACAGCATCGGCAGTCAAAAAGAGCAAATGGCAGAGCTTCTCCGTTTACATATTTACATCAACCATGATCGAATCTTGAAAATGTTGCTGTTAAAGAGCAGCACCCAAACAGCCGAAATCACCCAACATCAACTCAATTATCTGCAGGATAAACTGTATCGATTGATTGAAAATATCGCCGTTCAGATTTCGCAACTTCAAGTAATCAAATCTCAATTGAGTAAAGAACAGGAACAATTGAAAGTTAAACAACAAACGTTGATATCTTCTCAGCAACACATGCAGGAACAAAAAAGTCAGCGACGTCTGGTTTTGAATAATTTACGCGAAACCATTGCGCAATATCAAACAGAAAGCGAAGGGTTGACGAAAGATGAAAAGCGATTGAATCAGTTGTTGGTTGAAATCAGTCAATTACTGACTGATTTGCCTGATGATTTGGGGTCAAATACAACATTCAAACGGTTAAAAGGCAAGCTCAATCGACCATTGGATGGGAATGTGATCCGTTCTTACCGTTCCTTACGAGCTGGAAACAGTCGCTGGGATGGTATTGTCATAGGAAATGAAGCAGGGCAAACTGTTAAAACACCTGCCTACGGACGCGTGGCGTTTGCAGATTGGTTGCGTGGTTATGGCTTGTTAATCGTGATTGATCATGGTGATGAATACATGACTTTATATGGCCACAATGAATCAGTCTTGGTTGAACCGGGTGATTGGGTTCAGCCAGATGATGCCATTGCGACTGTCGGAAACTCAGGAAATATCAATCCCAGTGGTGTTTACTTTGAAATTCGAAAAGCAGCAGACCCTACAAATCCAATACCTTGGTTTAAGTAGTGAATGCTCATTCATAATTCATTCAGGTTTCAGTGATACAATCTATATGACTCCAAACAAAAGAGAACACTCATGAAATATAAAATGTTTTTCACTACAATGACAGTTTTGTTTTTTTCAGTTTCTGCATTGGCAACTCCATTCACGTCGCCTAAAAAACCATCGGCAAAACTGGTAATGAATAAACCACAAGTTACCAAGCAATTATTTACCATGTCTTTGACACAGGTAGACGGTAATAATGTTCAAAACCGAGGCGGTGTGGTTTGGTTAAAACCAGGGCAATATGACCTGAGTTTCAATGCCATGGTTAATCAAAATTTTACAAAAGGGCAATTGTCTCGTGCGGAAACACGGTCTAAAGATTTCAATAATGACATGAACATTACTTTAGAAGCTGGAAAAACTTATTATTTAGCGTTTGATGCGAAAGATTCAGATGCTGATAACTGGAAACCAGTGGTCTACAAAACAGAATAAACCACAAACAGAAAGGAATAAATCAAGGCGATACTTTAATTGAGTATCGCCTTTTTTATTTAATTATTTTTCGTCACCAAATATTTGAACCACATTTTCGTTACCTTTTTTATAGCCACGGTACATACCAGCGGTATTGAATGTCATGATGATATTGCCTTTTGGATCAAGTCCAATCACACCGCCATCACCACCGACACCTTTTAACTCTTGCATGATCACTTCATCAGCTGCTTTTTCAATACTTTTGTTTTGATAGCGGACACGAGCACAAATGTCACTGGCTACCGTGTAACGAATAAAGAATTCACCATGACCAGTGGCTGAAATGCCACAGCTGCGATCATCTGCATAAGTTCCTGCACCAATGATGGGTGAATCCCCAACACGGCCCCATGCTTTATAGGTCATACCACCGGTTGAAGTGCCTGCAGCAATATGTCCATTTTGATCCAAAGCCACAGCACCAACGGTGCCAAATTTAAACTCTGCGGCTAAAATGTCATCAGCAGAAGCCGTTTCAGCTTTTTTTGCTTTGGTTTTTCGGTCAACCTCTTTCCAGGCATCGCGCCTGAATTTTGTATCAAAATAGGTGTTTTCAACTTGTTCCAAATCTCTTAATTTGGAAAAAGTATCAGCACCTGAACCAGATAACATCACATGTGGAGAGTTTAACATCACTTGTTCTGCCGCCAAAATTGGGTTTTTTGTATAAGAAACGCCAGCTACAGCGCCAGCATTTAGGTCGCTGCCTCGCATGATAGAAGCGTCCAGTTCGTGCTTGCCATGCTTGGTGAAAACTGCACCATGTCCGGCATTAAAAAATGGGGAGTTCTCTAAAATGGTGATGGCTGCAATGACGCCGGCTGTGGCTTCTTTGCCTTCAGACAAGGCTTGATGTCCGGCATCTAAAGCTTGCTGTAAAACGGCTTTGATGTCTTTTTCCTGCTGATCGCTGAGGTTTTCTCTTTTGATGGTGCCAGCTCCACCATGAATCACAATGGCAACCGTTTTATTGGTTTCAACTTGATTGATTGATTCATTATTAGCCATGACAGCACCTCCGATCAGTGTGGCGAGTAATACAATAGATTTTTTCATAAAAGATTCCTTGGTCATTGGTGCGGATTAAAATATCATACTTTGTTTTGAATAGCGACCCACTTTTAGGGTGTGTTTGGTGGCATTGATGGAAAACATAAAAAAATTATTGTGGCAACATTACCAACTGAAAGGTGAGTTGATTGCATTGGTCGGTGATTGTGATTTGAATTTTTTATTAGATACAGGCAATAAAAAATACACAGTTAAACTCAGTGCGGAAAATGCCGAGGGCTTAAACTTTGAACAAAGCATGTTGGGTCATATGGCGGAACAAAAACCACCCATGCAGACACCTCAATTGATTAAAAACACGTCACAGCAGGCGATTACTTCGCTTGATACACCAGGTCATAAAACCTTACGCGTGTTAACGTGGCTGTCGGGTGATTTGTGGGCCAGTTATTCACCAAAATCATCATCTATGCGTTATCAATTGGGTGAAAAAGCAGCGCAATTAGATTTGGCCTTGAAAGATTTCAAATACACGAGTGCTGATAAAGTTTTCGACTGGGACTTGGCACAGGCTTTGTGGGTGGAAACAGAATTGGCTTTACTTACTGAAGATGAACAACAATTGGTTATGCCTTTTGTGGATCGATTTAAAGTTCACTTAGGTGCTTATCAAGAATTAAGGTCACAGGTGATTCACAACGACATCAATGACCACAATATTGTGGTTAATCAACAGTCTGGTGAAGTCACAGGTTTTATTGATTTTGGTGATGCCGTTAAATCGCAATTAATCAACGAAGTGGCCATCGCCAGCGCTTATGCTGCTTCAGATTGTGCTCAACCCTTAGAAGCTGTTACAGAAGTGGTGACAGGGTTTCACAGCGTGTTGCCATTAACAGAAACTGAGTTGGCTCATTTGTACCATTTGATTGCCATGCGGGCTGTGGTCAGTGTGGTCAAGTCCAAACAAGCGCGAACAGTTCAACCTGACAATGCTTATAAAAATGTATCAGAAGCCGGGTTTTGGTTGTTTTTAAAACGTTGGTCAAATGTCCATCCTGACTGGGCTGAGGCAACATTCAGACATGCCTGTGGGTTTGATGCCAATGTGAATTACTCAGTTTTGGTGAAAACATTAAATGACAGCCGGTTTAATTTGAATGACATGATGCCCAGCCAAATTAACAAATCGCGATGCCATCATCCAGACATGTCTGTGGGCAGTGTGTTTTTGGGTAATTCTGCCGATTACAGTAATTTTGACCTGATTGATTTCAAAATCAATCAACTGCAAAAATGCCATCCAGATGCCCATATAGCCGGAGGTTATGGTGAATGCCGTCCTTTTTATACCAGTGATGCATTTAAGTTACAGGGTAACCAAGGTTATGAATACCGCACCTGCCATTTGGGTTTAGATGTGTGGTCATCAGCTCATGCACCAGTACACGCACCATTGGATGGCGAAGTCATTTCAGCCCATATTAATCCAGGTGATAAAGATTACGGTCCCACGTTGATTGTGAAACATGAGATAAATGGCTTGGCTTTTTATACTTTATATGGTCACCTCAGTCATGAGAGTTTAGGTATCAGTCCAGTGGGGAAAAAGGTCAAACGAGGAGACCTATTGTGTACTTTGGGCTTGCCACATGAAAATGGTGGTTGGAGTCCTCATTTACATTTTCAAATCATCAGTAATCTGCTTGGGAATACACATGATTTTGCGGGTGCTTGCCGACCCAAAGACTGGCCCATCATGAAACAAATTTGTCTCGATCCGATGCATTTATTAACGCCAGAAACCAAAGCACCAGAAGCTCAAGGCAATGAAAACTTATTTGCCTACAGACAAAAACATCTCGGTTATTCCTTGAGTTTGGCCCATGGCTATCCGATACAAATGTTGCGTGGTGATGGCGTTTATATGTTGGATCAATGGGGTCAAAAGTATTTAGACACGTGCAACAATGTGGCCCATGTCGGCCATGAACATCCCGCTGTCGTTCAAGCAGGCCAAGAACAAATGGCTTTATTGAATACCAACAGTCGATACTTACACCCAGAAATAGTGGCGTTCACACAGGCTTTACTCAAAACCTTACCTGATGAGTTGTCAGTGGTACATTGTGTTAATTCAGGTTCAGAGGCCAATGAACTGGCCATGCGCATGGCCAAAGCCTATTCGGGAGGAAAAGATGTTATCGCTTTAGAATCAGGCTACCACGGGAATGCCAATGCCTGCATTGATATCAGTTCATATAAATTTGATGGAACAGGTGGCGCAGGCGCACCTGAACAAACCCACATATTGCCCTTGCCAGATACTTTTCGTGGTCTGTATCAAGGAGAAAATGCTGCACAAAAATATGCTCAACATGCCGATGATGTGTTAGATGCATTATCCAAAGACAACAAGCAAGTCGCTGCTTTCATTTCTGAAATCATCGTCAGTTGTGGCGGCCAAATTGAACCGCCTGTTGGTTACTTTAAACAAGTTTATCAATCAGTCCGAGTTGCCGGTGGCCTGTGCATTGCAGATGAAGTACAGACTGGATGTGGCCGAGTTGGCTCACACTTTTGGGCATTCCAACGTCATGATGTGGTGCCAGACATTGTTACCATTGGAAAGCCTATTGGTAACGGTCATCCACTTGCTGTTGTCGTTTGCACGTCAGAAGTGGCCAAGCGTTTCGCCAACGGCATGGAGTATTTCAATACTTTTGGAGGCAACCCAGTCTCAGCACGAATAGGTCGGGCGGTGTTGGAAATCATAGATAAAGAGCAACTACAGCAACAAGCCGCTGAAGTGGGTCAATACCTGATTGATGGTTTAAATATACTGAAACAAAAACACCCCATTATTGCAGACGTAAGAGGTGTAGGGTTATTTCTCGGTTTTGAATTATGTAACGATGACAAAAAGCCTTTGCCAGAACACGCCAGCTACTTAGCGAATAGGATGCGTGAACAGGGCATACTCATCAGCACCGATGGCCCTGATCACAACGTCATCAAAATCAAGCCACCCATAACGTTTGATCGACAGCACGCGGATGAACTGTTGGGGCGATTAGCGGCCGTAATGAATGAGACTTTGATGTCACTGTGATAGAATGTCGCGCTTTAAATCTACAGACAGGACACATTATGGAAATCAAAGACGGTTGCGTGGTAGCCATGCACTATAAATTAACCAATGACGAAGGCCAAATTTTAGATTCATCAGAGGGCCGTGATACATTGAAATTCTTACAAGGCGCGCACAACATCATCCCAGGCCTGGAAAAAGCCATGGAAGGTAAAAAAGTTGGCGACGCATTCGAAGCCGTAATCGAAGCTGAAGATGCCTATGGTGTACACCACGAGCAAATGGTTCAAAAAGTACCTCAATCTGCTTTTCAAGGCGTTGATAAATTAGAAGTTGGTATGCAATTCCAAGCAGAAACTGAACAAGGCCCAGTACCTGTAAAAATCACAGAAATTCAAGATGAAGTCGTTACAGTTGATGCCAACCATGAATTGGCCGGCGTGCGTTTGACGTTCAACGTATCAATTGAAGAAGTTCGTGAAGCAACAGAAGAAGAGAAGCAGCATCAGCATGCCCACTAAGTGATTGCTACGCAAGCACTTCTTATTTAAAGCGGTTGAGTGATTTTCTTACTATTGAAGTTTCAAACCGCTTTAAATAAACCGTACTGGCTGCGCAGACTTTTATGAGCTGCGCTGTCTGATTCGCTCCGCTCACCAAGGCGCACCATAACACCGGTCATTTGGGTTCTATCCACCAACCGTGTGGTTAATGACTCATCATTTCATCAGGAAGCAAACTTTATTCATTTCTTGAATCTATACAAATATAGGATTGTCATCCTGAGCGAGCCTGAATAGTTTAGAAACAAAAGATTAATTACTGAAACCTCAAAAAGAAAAAAGAATGAATTTAACCTTCTGCGAGTCGAATGGACCTCGCCATGCACTAGGAAATCTAGCCTGAATCATAAATTTAAAAATATACTCAAATAGCCAGTACGCCAAGGGTCGACATACACCGATCACTTAAGGGTTGCTACGAGGCCACTTCTTTTTGCTTCATAAGATTTATGCCAAACTGATGTTTATGGCTAGCAAAAAACCGTAACCTCTGCGCAGTCTTTAATGAGTTTTGCTTTCTGATTCGCTTCGCTCACCAAGGCAAAACATGGCTCCGATTATTTGGATTCTATCCGCCAGCTGTATGGTTAGTGTCTTATCACTAAATCAAGAAGGCCCTTTTATTAGAGCTTAAAGGGCCTAGGCCATATTGGTTTTAAAAGCACGGAAATCATTGTGTGACATCCGTGCTATTGAAGAAAATTAAAGGCCGTTATGGTTCAGTACAAAATCAAGTCTTCTTCTATCAATTCTTGGTTTTATTGTACCTACACCTTTATCATTAAAATAATTGTAGTGCCATTTGCGAACTTTATCGGTCATAACTACTGGGTATTCATAGTCATCATTTTTTACTGAACCAATAATTTTTCCTGAGACAGTAACATATCGATTAGTAGATTTTATTAAATCTTTTTGAGGTTTTGCACAAGAGATATACCTTGAATCATCAATGAACTGTCCAGGTATGGGTTTTTGATTCGTGTATGTTTGGGTTTTTATTATTTCGTAACACTTTGAACCTTGGTGATCAAATGATTGTGCCACAAAGCCAGGCCAGCTGACTTCTTGTTTGGTGGCTTCATTGTTAACCCCAGCAACTGAAGTGGTTTCAGCGAAAGCGATCTGATTGAGTAAAAATACTAAAATGACGATGGTTGATACTTTTTTAAACATATGCTTTCCTCAGTTGTTATTTTTTGATGGTATTTAATGTTAATTTCATTTGTCTGAATTCATGCTGAATAAATAAATTGTGAAAGATTGGGATTTAAATTAATGAGTGGTTACTGAATGTTTTGTGTTTAGTGAGTCAATATAAGCTTTTGCTCTTTGTTAGAAGTCAAAGGCTGTTAATTATGAAAAAGTTACTGTATCCATTCACAAAAAAGCCCGAGTCTTGAAGTGTTATTCAGTTTAGCCTGCTTCGGCTTGTGAAAATTTGATAAACTGTTGTTTTTTCTTTGGACCACTCCATGACCCCAGAAACAAGCTATTTTATCGAAAGTGATGCCGTGTTGTTCGGTGTGTTGGCCGCCATTCTTGGTTTGGTTTTTTACACCAAAAACAGTAAACATCCTTTCTTTGTAAAATTTTATAAATACGTTCCTGCCTTGCTTCTGTGTTATTTATTGCCTTCATTATTGACTTCGTTTGAGTTAATTAATGCCGATGCCTCGCAGTTGTATTACATGGCTTCGAGATATCTATTGCCTGCAGCTTTGGTGTTGTTGACGTTGAGTGTTGATTTAAAAGGTATTGTTCGATTAGGACCCAAAGCGGTCATCATGTTTTTAACCGGTACTTTGGGGATTGTTATTGGAGGCCCAGTCGCTTTTATTGTGACGAGGTGGTTGTTTCCTGAAGCCTTTGTAGGCTCTGGTGCCGATGACATTTGGCGTGGCATGACCACTTTGGCTGGTTCTTGGATTGGTGGTGGTGCGAATCAGGCGGCCATGAAAGAAGTATGGGAGGTTTCAGGTCCTGCATTCACTCAAATGGTGGCGATTGATGTGGTATGGGCTAACATTTGGATGGCAACATTGTTGTTGATGGCTCAAAGAGCTAAATCGATTGATGCGAAGACTGGTGCTGATGTGTCAGCCATTGAACGCATTAAATTGAAAATGGAAACCTTTCAAAAAGAAAATGGCAAAGTGGTCAACATGCACGATTTGATGATGATGGTGGCTATTGCCTTCGGCATCACGGGATTGGCTCATGCCATAGCGAATACCTTGGGGCCGTTCATCAAAGAAAGCATACCTGTTTTGGCGCAAGTGAATTTACATTCGACCTTCTTTTGGTTGGTTATTTTGGCGACCATTGGTGGTGTGTTGATGTCCTTCACCAAAGCCAAGAAATATGAAGGCTCAGGTGCATCGGCCATGGGTTCGGTTTTTGTTTATGTCTTGGTCGCAACGATTGGTTTGAAAATGGACGTTCGTGAAATCAAGCCGTTCTTATTCGTGATTGGCGGTATTTGGATAGGCATACATGCCATATTACTTCTGGTGGTGGGTAAGTTGATCAAAGCGCCGCTGTTCTTTTTGGCTGTGGGTTCACAAGCCAATGTAGGCGGTGCGGCTTCTGCGCCTGTTGTGGCATCGGCATTCCATCCTGCTTTGGCACCTGTGGGTGTATTACTTGCCGTGTTTGGCTATGTGGTCGGTACATCAGCAGCGATGTTAACCGGCATTATCTTGCAGTATTTAGCGGGATAGGCAAAAGTACTTGTCAGCACAAAGCGCTGACTGTTACCATAATAGGGCAGTTGAATTGATTGAGTTGCCCTTTTTTATTGGCAAAAAATTTATGGTAGAAAAAGCAGCAGACAAAGACGTAATCCAAGCACTCAGGACGGTGCACCAAAACCAAACCCAACTGAATTTGATGGCTGATCAAAAAGCCAATATCCTGATTGGTACTTTGGTATTGGTTTTTACCGTGGTTTTGACTCAATTGATGACGGTGGCTGATCAGCCTTTTCAGTACCTGATGCCTATTGCTATATTGTTATTTTGTGAGATGGTCGCTTTGATACTTACCACGTTAGTTTTATTACCAAAAAACATCAATGGTCATATTGGTAAAGGAAAAGCCACAGACATCGCCCATATGCTCAACCCGTTCTTTTTCGGTTTTTTTACCCGCTATTCAGAATCTGAATATCAAGATTTTTTGGCACAGCATTTGGTGGATGATGACAGTGCACACAAGCTGTTGATATCAGATATTTACCAAACTGGTGTGATTTTAAAACGCAAATACACCTTGTTGCGTTGGGCTTATTTATTTGCCTTAGCTGGCATTGCTTTGGCCTTAGTAGCAGGTTTGATGTTGATGATACAGATAGGCGTTTAATTATAGGTATATAAAGGTGAATGATGAGTGAAAATAAAGTGACTATAGTCTTGTCGGGTAAACGGTTTGATTTAAATCTTAATGACAAAGCAAGCATTCAAGAAATGCCTTGGAAAGACCGAAAACAATTAATATCTTTGTTGGAAACCATCAAAGAGGCTGAGCATATCAAACCAAAAGCTGAAGACAAAATTCAGCCTGACAATCATGTGGCGAATATAAATTCAGAACCAGCAACCACACCACCACCTACCACAGCAGTAAAACTTGATCCAGAGGTTAAACCCAGTGAAGCTGACATTGACAGCATGATGGAACGGTTTGTTATGGAGGGTCAAAAAGACAGACCAAAAATTCCAGATAAATCGTCCATCTACAAATTTTTGCTGATTATTATGGCAGTACTTTTGGGTGTGGCATTGATATTTTAAAAAACACCCGCAAGTACTGCGGGCGTTTTACGTTATCAGTTTATTTTCAAGTTATTTTAGGTATTCGTCTAAGAATTTCAAATATTTATCAGAGGCTGCAATGCGGTTGGCTTTCTTACTGAAACCATGGCCTTCGTCATCGAATAACAAGTATTCTACATGGGTGCCACCTTTGCGAATGGCCTCAACCATTTCGTCGCTTTCGACTTGTAACACGCGGGGGTCATTGGCACCTTGTACAACCAATACAGGACTTTTCACTTGGTGGCCAAAAAACACCGGCGAAATGTCGTGTAAGCGCTGTTCATCCGTTTCTGGATCACCTAACTCGTCATACAAAGACTTTCTGAAGGCTTCCCAATAGGGTGGAATGCTTTTCAAGGTTCTGACCCAATTGGTTACTCCGAAAATATTAACACCCACTTTGAACTCATCGGTGAAAGCCATCGCAGCCATGGTCATGTAACCACCATAACTGCCGCCCATGACACCAATGCGTTCGGCATCAATCCAGTCTAAAGACTGTAAATATTTTTTGTTGTAAACCACGTCTTTCAAATCATGGTCGCCATGTTTTTTGTCATCTAGGTGGAAAAAAGTTTTTCCATAACCACTGGAACCGCGGTTGTTGATTTTGAAGATGGCATAACCATTGTTCACTAAGTGTTGGGTCAAGGCTGAATAACCGAAGCGTGATTGTCCACCCGGGCCACCATGAACAAAGACCAAAGCAGGGACTTTTTCATTTACAGCTTGTTTTGGCTTATACAAAATACCCGGAATTTCCAAGCCATCAAAACTCTTGAAGCGTTTAACTTGACCTGCTACCAAGTGGTTTTCATTGATTTCAGGGTTGCCATTGTCAGTCAGGCGTTGCGCATTATCCGCACCCATTGTGTAAGTATAAAGGTTAGAAGGGGAAGTGTCAGAGTTCAGGTAAAACACCATGCGGCTTGAGTCTTTGCTGAAATTCACACCACGCAGGTCACCTGTGGGTAAATTAGGGAGGGTCACACTATTTCCTGTAGAAACTTCTATGATATCTAAAACTGTTTGAGCGTCTTGGTTGATGCCCGTTACACGGTATTTGCCGTCATCAGAAAAATATAAGAAACTGACGTCCCAATCGGCTTTGAAACTGGGTGAGTGTTCTTTTGTGTTTAGGTCATATGACAAGGCTTGATTGAATTCGCCTTCAGCGTTGCTGCCATAGATCAAGTGCATGCTGTCTGGTGTGAACGTATAAGATCCCAGAGCTGCATCTTCTGGTTCTGAACCACCTACCATGATGGGTGATTGGTCATCACTTTCTAAGTCAATAACAAACAAATCTGTATCTGCATTGCTGTTATTTTTACTTAATGCCAGCCACTTACCATTTTTACTGCCACCTTCTACTTGGTAACCTGAATCATTTTGAAAAATCATTTTACGGCTGTAATCTGACACTTTGTATTCATAAAGGTCAAAAAACTTAGGGTCGCGCTCGTTGGTGGTGATGTAAAAATGCTGATTGTCTTGATGCCATCCAGCAAAGCTGGCTTTCAGGTTTTCACCCGGCGTGAGGTCAACAATGCTGCCATCTAAATTGCGCACATAAACATGGTCTAATTCATTACCACCTTGATCGGCGTTATATAGCATGCGGTCATCTTCAGGAAACCAGCTGTTAACGAAAATTGATTCTTCTGTTGAATTTGTCAACGCTTTTTTGGGTGAGCCGTCTAAGGGCATGCGATAGGCATTGAAAATGCCAGTTTCATCACTGCTGATTAAAACTGCGGTGTTGTCGTGGTTGATGGATGAGCCAAACACTGAAGTGGTTTTGAAAAAAGCTTCGGCACTGTAAGTTTGAAAAGTGGTTTCTGCTTGAGTTTCTTGCGCACTTTGAGCTTCAACTTTAGCAGGTTGATGTTGGCAAGCCGACAGCAGCACAGTGCAGCTGACAGCTAACATTTTAATATGATGATTCATGGTGTCCTCGTTCTTTTTGTGACACATTATATTGAAGCAAAACGACATAAATTTCAACTACAGCCAATCCCGCAACTGATTAAGCATTCGATAAGTCAATCGTTTAGGTGTGAAGCACTTTTGTATTACTTGTCTAAAAACAGCCAGAAGGATAAACTGTTTTATTTGTCTTGATATGTACTATGGAAATTAATCAAACCGTTATCATCATTGCTGTGACCTGCTTGGTTTCTTATTTGGCATGGGAAAATAGGCAGTTGATGCAACGTTTGATTTTTTGGTCACCCGCCATTAAAGAAGGTCAAATAGAACGCTTTATCACCCATGGGTTCATTCATGCCGATGGCATGCATTTGCTCTTTAATATGTTCACCTTTTACTTTTTTGGTTCGGTATTGGAGTCATTTTACCGGGCGTTTTTTGGTGGTGCGGGATTTGTCATTTTTTACTTGGCTGCCATAGTCGTTGCCATGATTCCTTCCTATATCAAGCACAAAAACGACAGGAATTACATGAGCCTTGGGGCATCGGGGGCAGTTTCTGCTGTGTTGTTCGCTTATATTTTGTTCAGGCCTTGGGACATGATTTATATTTTTGCAGCCATTCCTGTGCCTGCAATCTTGTTCGCGGTTTTGTATGTTTGGTACAGTATCAAAGCAGGCAGTAAAAACAACGACAACATCAACCACAGCGCCCATTTATATGGTGGTTTGTTTGGCGTCATCATGACCATTGCTTTAGAGCCCAGGGTCATCAATGTGTTCTTTCACCAACTGATGAACCCAGGTTGGACGGGATAATCTTATACATGGCTCAGTACTCTAGTACTGTTTCACTAGTATTTATGCTTGATAGTAAGGAATCACTGTAGCCGCACCCCTTGCGGGTGCCTTTATGAAAATATTCATGCAGCGTAATGATCTTGTTGTTCAGTAAGCACTTTGAAACAAAAGTGATGCAGGGCAAGGCTGGGGCAAGCCCAGCAGCTACAATAAAACCTGTGTTTTACCTGAAGCAGGATTGAAGTGATGAGCCAAGAAATTATATATTGTCAGTAGGTCATGGCCTCTTAAGTGTCACCTGTTGTGAATAAGGCGACCACGTAGCCATTGTTTCTTGGGTTTGCCGAGTAAGGCTTTGAGTTCGGGTGTGGCTTTTCTGAAGGTTTTTACGTGTATCGGTTTGTTCCTGCCACCGAGTTTGGCGAAGAAGACGTATTCTTGGTCGTATTTGAGTGTGCTGCATTCAGGGTCAGTGGGTGGTTTGCCGACTTCAATATCGACCGTGTCTTTGACTTTGCCATTCCAAATGTTTTTGGTTTTGATAAAGCTTAATTTCTTGCCGGAAAAGCTGGCTTCTTTGCTGTAAATGCCTGAAAACACAAAAGCATAATCCTTTTTCTTTAATTGCTCAAAGTCAGCTTTTGCCAATGCTTTGGCCGAGGGTTTCTCTGCTTGAACCCATTCTCCATTGACCATGCGCGGTGGGATTGATTTTTTCACTTCAGGAATACAGCGGCTTGCCAGTGCGTTACTTGCCAAGCCCAATGATAAAGCGATAATTAAGGTGTGTTTCATTTACTCTCCAACCAAAAAGTGACCGGCCCGTCATTAGTCAAACTGACTTGCATGTCAGCACCAAATTGGCCTGTTTGAACATTGAGGTCAGTTTCTTTCGCTTGTTTGACCATGTCATTGAAAATAAGTTCGCCATGTTCTGGCGTGGCACCACGAGAAAAACCGGGGCGGTTGCCTTTTTTGGTGTCAGCTACCAAGGTAAATTGTGATACCAATAACAACTCACCTTGGATGTCATTGAGCGACAAATTCATCTTGCCATCTTCATCAGAGAAGATGCGGTAACGGCACATCTTGGCCAACAACTGTTCAGCGATTTTTGGCGTGTCATCACGCTCGACACCGACAAAGGCCAAGATGCCTTGTTTAATCTGGCCCACTGTTTGTTCATCGACATCGACTTGGGCTTGCTTGACCCTTTGAATTAAAATTTTCATGAGGTGATGATAGCAAAAAATCATTTTCAATGTGTTGCTTTGAAAATAGAATACGTTGTAGGTGCTTAATTGTAAATTGCCGGCGAGCCACTGGCCGGAGGTCCCGTATAAATCGCAACAACAGGGCTTGCTTCTGCCATGTCCCGTATCGTTGTTCAGTGCAAAGGAACAGTCAAAACGAACAGCAGATACCATCATAAACATTATTATAAATGCACCCGTAAGGGTTCGGCTGCGGCTTTTTCAGTCTGTGAATATTTTTGGATATCTGATGTAAAGCCAGAGATTCGTTCGACTCGCCTTTGGCTCTCTCAGAATGACGGTTAATTTTAAATACTTTCGACTTGTTTGAGTTGGTCTAAATAATTGGGCTTCATGGCATCGAGCCAAATGGCGTTCTTTTCTTTACGCAGACAGGTGGCTTTGACAGGTCATGAAATTTCTGGGTTAACCATTCATACACATCCGTCGTTCCGGCCGAGCTTTAGCGAGGGGCAGAATTCTAATTGCTTCAATCGCAGAGAATTTCCTGTCATACAAAACAAATGAATTTGGTGAAATACTGTCAACAATTGAGATCACTTCGTGATGTTTCCTGCGGAAACTGGGTTCCGGCTCTCGCTAAAGCTCGGCTGGAATGACGGTAGGGTTAGGAGCTCGGCCGGAATGACGGTAGGGTTTGTTGTTCGGCTGGAATGACGGTAGGGTTTGTTGTTCGGCTGGAATGACGAAAGGGGCTGTGGCTCGGTCAGATAAATAATTCTGGAAAGTATTATCATGCATGCTGCGAAGCAGTGGTCTAGGTTTAAATCAGCGTTTATTTTAGAAATGTATCGACTTGCTGTTTGAGTTGGTCTAGGTAGCCGGGTTTCATTGGGTCAAGCCAAATGGCGTTTTCTTCTTTGCGCAGCCAGGTGAGTTGGCGTTTGGCCAGTTGTCGGGTGGCGACGATGCCTTTGAATTTGAAGTCTTCGAATGTGGTTTTGCCTTCTAGGTGTTCCCAGGCCTGTCGGTAACCGACCGATCGCATCGATGGCAGTTCGGGGTGGTTTCTGGGTTCGGCCATCAGTGTTTTCATCTCGTCTAAGAAACCTTGCTTGATCATGATGTCAAAGCGCAAGGCGATGCGTTCATGTAGCACGCTACGGTCTTCAGGTGAAATGATGATTTTCAACACATCCATGTCCAAAGATTGGCCTTGGTCTTGGGCATACCAATGGGTGATGGTTTTTCCGGTGGCCAAAAAGACTTCATAGGCGCGATTGATGCGCTGTGGGTCATTGGGGTTGATGCGTTTGGCGCTGGTGGGATCAACTTCAGCGAGTAAATCATGCACATGCTGCCAACCTTTTTCTTGGGCAATTTGTTCAATTTTCTCTCGAATGGCGGGATCAGCTTCAGGTAAGGATGACAAGCCATGTTGTAGCGCGTTGTAATACAGCATGGTGCCACCTGCCAAGATAGGTATTCGGCCAGCATCATGACTTTGTTGCATTAACAGTTTCGCATCGCTGCAAAAATTTGATGCGGAATAGGGTTGCCAAGTTTCGCAGATGTCGACCAAGGCATGTGGTGCTTTAGTCAAGGTTTCGGCATCGGGTTTGGCGCTGCCAATGTTCATGCCTCTGTATACCAAGGCCGAGTCTACGGATATGATGTCGCCGCCATATTTTTGGTGGAGCAATATTGCCGCGTCGGTTTTGCCGGCGGCAGTGGGTCCCATCAGGAATATGGCTTTTTTCCGCACTTTATTCGTTGTCACTGATGGAGTCGGTGATGTACCGAATGATGGCTTTTTGTTTTAAATTATTGGCTTTTAAATGCACCAAGACCAATAGGAATAAAACGGTATAGGCGAATTGAAACATGTATTGTTCTACTTCTTCAGGACTGGCGGTAAAGCGGAGGGCAAAAGCGACCAGTACGATGACTATGCTGGCGACCATGCTTCTTTTGTTGATGTTTTTTATGTGGTTATTGAACTGTTCAGTTTTCATGTTTTTCCCTCTTGTGTGATGAGCTTATTTTTGTGCTAATATTATTGGCCACGCATGAACAGTTTGTCCAATTGTTTCATGTCAAGCTGTGCCCAAGTGGGTCGCCCGTGGTTACATTGGTCTGATCGTAGGGTGTTTTCCATGTCGCGCAGCAGTGCGTTCATTTCCATGATGGACAAATGGCGGTTGGCACGCACCGAGCCGTGGCAAGCCATGGTGGACATGATTTCATTGATTTGGGCTTCAATTTTCTGGCTCGAACCCAAAGCGACTATTTCAGACAACACGTCTTTGATCAAGTTTTCAACATCAGCATTCGCCAACAGTGCAGGGATTTTTCGAATCACCACGCTTTCGGTGCCAGCAACGGTGACTTCAAAGCCCAGTTTGGCAAACCATTCCTGGTGGCTTTCTACGGCCAAAACTTCACGTTCTGAGACATTGACTTGAATCGGTACCAACAGTTTTTGGTTTTTTAAAGCATCTTCTGCAAACTTGATTTTCATGCGCTCATAGGTGATGCGTTCATGGGCGGCATGCATGTCCACCACAATCATGCCATGGGCATTTTCTGCGATGATAAACACACCGTGAATTTGGGCTTTGGCAAACCCCAAAGGCGGCATGTCATTCTGTTCATCCATGCTGGCATTAAATGGATTGTTTGGATCGGCATTCTGGTTGGCATTTGGAAAAGGTGGCAGTTGATTGCTGCTGTTGGCTGCGGCTTGTAAGTAATCAAAGCCGGCGCTTTGGTCATTGGCATGACTGCCAGCTTGGTTGCCGAATTGGTTATTGATTGTCGCATTGCCCGGAAAGCCGCCACCTTGTGATGATGAACCGCCAGTAGGGAAGCTACCCTGTGGCATGTGCAATCGGCCTTGGGCTTGAGAAAGATCAGGTTGTGGTGTTTCGTTTTGTAATTCATGTACTTGACCCACACGGGTTTCGGCCAAAGATTGGTGAATTGAGCCAAAAATAAAGTCATGTACCAAGCGTGAATCACGAAAACGGACTTCATGTTTGGTTGGATGGACATTGACATCAACCAATTCTGGGTCCATGTCTAAATACAACACAAAGGCTGGGAAGCGACCGTGGAACAGCACGTCTTGGTAGGCTTGGCGAATCGCATGACCGACCAATTTGTCTTTGATCATGCGGCCGTTGATGTAGAAAAATTGGCGGTCGGGTTGGGCACGGTTCCAATTCGGTTTGGCCACCCAGCCTGACATTTTCAAGGTGCCACGTTGTTGTTCGATAAAGATGGCGTTTTCAATGAAGTCTTTGCCACAGAGTAAATTGATGCGTTGGTGTTTTAAGGCATCGGCATTGCCGCCTTGTGAATTGCGTACCACTTTGCCGTTGTGCGATAAGCGAAAAGTGACATCAAAGCGAGACAAACTGACGCGTTTAATCAGCTCATCTATGCGCAGAAATTCAGTTTTGTCGGTTTTCAGAAAGCGCCTGCGTGCGGGTGTATTAAAGAACAAATCTGAAACAATAATTGTGGTGCCAATGGGGTGTGCCGCAGGTGTCGGTGCTTCCACTTGACCACCGTGGGCGTTGACTTGAAAGGCCATCTCAGCATCTTCATGCTTGGAGGTGATTTCAAAACGACTCACAGAGGCAATACTGGGTAGGGCTTCACCACGAAAACCTAAAGATAATAAGGCTTCTAAATCATGCAAAGAAGAAATCTTACTGGTGGCATGGCGTTGTAAAGCCATGGCCAAGTCGGTACGTGCGATACCGCAGCCGTTGTCCGTTATTTTGATGCGTTTTTTGCCACCCACTTGAACATCAATGTCTATGACAGTCGCGCCAGCATCCAGTGCGTTTTCAACCAATTCTTTGACCACAGAAGCAGGTCGTTCTACCACTTCTCCGGCGGCAATTTGGTCAACCAATTGGTCAGGTAATTTTTTAATCATCATAAATCCTCATGGGCAAATTTTAACTTTTTTGCTGCACTATAACCAGACAAAGGCGCTGATCTGCGCCTTTGTTTGAAGATTGAATCCTCTGTTTAATTTAAATGTTGGTTTCAATGCTGGTATCAGAATATACCTCAGTACATAGCTTAGTTCTGGGGCAAATCTGCTCCCGGAATCCATGGCGCACCGGCCTCATAGATTTTCTGTTCCAGTTGTGGAATGGTTTGCTCAAGTAATTTTTGCATGAGAGCGTGGCTTGATTGGTATTCACTTTCAGCAATTTCAACCGCTTCAATATGGGTTGCCGTTGGGCCGTATGTCGACATGGCAGTGCCTAACAAGGCAACGCCTAATCGGTCACCAGCAGTCATGTGCTTACCTTTTTCGCCAATTTCTTGTTTTGAAACGTGGCCATTGAATTGGAAGTTCAGTTGATCTAACTGTTTTTTGACTGCCAATAACTGTTGGTCTAACTCACCCGGCATGGCGGTACTGCGCGCCAATGCTTGACCCAATTGCTCAGTGCGTTTCATGGCAGCTGCTATTTTACTGTTCGCTGCGCCTAACTGTCTTTGTAGTCCACTCAATCGCTTCCAGAATGCCACCGTTTCTTCAACCGGTTTGCCTTTTAAAGCACCGCTTCTCAAAGCTTTAACAGTAAAGCTTTGAGTTTCAGATAAGGCCTCAAACTGACCATTGTGTTGTTTCATCAATGTGGCTGTGTATTCACCTGGAGCGGCCAACATGCCTTGAGGTTCATCACCAAAAAAACCACCTGCTTCAATGTGTGTCATTTCTGGATAACGCAAGTCCCATGCCACTTGATTGAAGCCTTTCTTACCCGTGCCTTTGACGCGTTGAACCACTTGATTTTCGCTGTCTTTAATAATCAGCCAGACATCAGGGCCTTGCTCTGTACGCTCTTTCTCTAAAGCATCCCAACTGGGAACGCTGATAGACTGTTTGTCTTTTAGGGCTTTCTTCTCTGTTTCTTGTCTTTTTTTCTTAGCAGACTTCATGCCTTCCTTAAGGTGATAATTAAACACCGCACCGAAAGGTGGATTTTTGGCCGTATAAAATGAATCACCTTGAGATGCTTTTTCGGAACTGTCCAAAACGGCACGCGGCAAATACCACCAAGCATCACGGCTTGAGAATAAAGTGGCTTCTTGCTTTAATTGTGATTCAGTGACATTTCTTAAAAAACTGTAGTCATCAAGCACGTAAAAACCACGTCCAAAAGTCGCTGCGACCAAGTCATTTTCACGTTTTTGTATTGCCAAATCACGAATGGCAATGGTTGGCATGCCGCCTTTTAAAGCTTGCCATTGTTTGCCACCATTGAATGTGACAAAAAGACCAAATTCGGTTCCAGCGAACATCAAGTCAGCTTTGACATGGTCCTGAACGATACGCCAAACCAATGTTTTGCTAGGCAATCCTGTGCTCAGTTTTGACCAAGACTTTCCTCGGTTGCTACTTTTCAATAAGTAAGGCTGGTAGTCACCGTATTTGTGGTTATCTAAGGCCACATAAACGGTATCGGCATCATGTAAATCGGCTTTTATGTCGTTGATAAAAGCGGTTTTTGGAACGCCAGGTAAGTCACCTGCTTCAATTTTTTTCCATGAATCGCCACCATTTTCAGACACTTGAATGATGCCATCATCGGTGCCTATATAAAGTAAACCTTCTTCAACAGGAGATTCGCTGACAGATGTGATGGTGTTGTATGTGCTCATAGCGAACATGTCCCAAGGCATGTCCCAACTTTGTGTGTCACCCATGATGGGCAGCTGCATGCGGTCTTGGTCGCGGGTTAAATCGCCAGAAACAGCAGTCCAAGAGTCACCCCGGTCTTCTGAACGCCACAAACGTTGTGAGCCAAAGTAAAGGCGGGTGTTTTTGTGTGGACTGACCAAGATGGGGGCATCCCAATTGAATCGCTCAGGGGCTTCACCTTGACCTGCTTGTGGTTGAATATAAACAATTTCGCCCGTTGTGCGGTCTACCCGTACCAAATTACCTTGTTGCCACTCGGCATACATGATATCTGGGTTGCCCGGTTCTGTCGCTGGTTGGTGGCCATCACCGAATAACACAATGTACCAATCTGAATTGCGGATGCCATGTACATTATCAGTTCGAGATGGACCGCCTTGGGTGTTGTTGTCTTGGGTGCCACCGTAAATATTATAAAAAGGTTCAGCGTCATCAACGGCCACTTTATAAAACTGGGTCAATGGCAAGTTATCAATAAAGCGCCAAGTTTTGGTTAAATCAAAAGTTTCATATAAGCCGCCATCTGTACCAACCAATAGATAATCATCATCACTGGCTTTGAAGGCAATGGCGTGGTTATCCACATGCTTGTTTTTTTCATTCATAAAGCGCATTGTTTTACCGCCGTCATCAGATATTTGCATGATGTTACTGGCCAAATACAAACGATCAAATGCATGAGGAGACGCATACAGTTCTTGATAATAATGCGGGCCTGTACCACCAGAAACGGCATCAGATTGTTTTTCCCAAGAACGGCCTTGGTCAGTTGATTTATAGATGCCACCAGTACGTCGTTCTAATTCTATAGCTGCATAAACGACATCTGGTTTTTGTGGAGAGATGGCCAAACCTATTTTGCCCATTGGGCCATTGGGTAAACCATTTTTCAGTTGATCCCAATTTTCACCGCCATCGTCAGTTGAATAGATGGCGGTTTTGGGTCCACCACCCATGTATGCAGCAACCGTTCTGTGGTGCTGCCATGTGGCGGCATATAATTTGTCTGGGTTTCTGGGGTCAATAACAACGTCTGTGGCTCCGGTCCATTCATCATCACCGAGTACTTTTTTCCAATCTTCACCGCCATTGCTTGTTTTGTATAAGCCGCGGTCACCACCTTTTGACCACAAAGGGCCCTGGGCTGCCACCCAAAGTGTGTTTGAATCATTGGGATGGATCACCACAGTTGAAATGTGTTCTGAATCTTTCAAACCCTTGTTTACCCAACTGACACCGCCGTCGGTTGATAGGTAAATACCATCACCGAATGAGGTGTGTCTGCCGCCGACATTTTCGCCAGTACCAACCCAAATTCGATTGGGATTACTCGGGTCTATGGTGACTGAACCAATAGAATAGACTTTTTCTTTATCGAATATGGGTATCCACGTGGTACCTGCGTTGGTGGTTTTCCAAACACCACCAGAGCCTACGCCAACATACCAAGTGTTCTCATCGTTGGGGTGAATGGCTATGTCAGCAATGCGTCCTGACATCAACGCAGGGCCAACGTTGCGAAGTTTGATGCCTGACAATGGATCTGATTCTGGGGTCTTAGTTGCCTTGGCTAAGGTTGAGCTGCTGACAACAAAAAGTGCCAGTAATAATATCAATGTGGTGTATTTTTTCATGTTATCCTCTTTTTATCCCCTTAATTGTTACGCGTGTGAGCTAAATATTGTATAGGTAAATAGTCATAAATGTCTTTGAATTCTGAACTTTTGGCCGATAATATAGCTTCTTTTATTCAAGGTAAGCGAACCCATGCAATCCATGACGGCCTTTGCGGCACAAGAAATCAATTCAGATTTAGGTAAACTCACTTGTGAAATTAAATCTGTGAACCAACGTTTTTTAGATTTGACCATCAAGGCCCCAGATTTTTTGCGCACAACAGAAGAAGCAATTCGCAAAATGTTCAACAAAAACATTTCGCGTGGCAAAGTATCTGTATTCATTCGCTTTTACCCTAATCAAGACGTAAATTTGAATGAATTGACAGTTAACCAGTCATTGTTAAAACAGATACAAGCTTGTTCTGTTGCTGTTCATGACACTTTAGGTGGTCAATATAATTTCGGTGTATCACAAGCGATGAACTGGCAAGATGTGATCATTCAACAACCTGCTGATACGTCGGCTTTGCAAAAGGTAGCTGTTGAACTGATGGAAAAAAGTGTCGCTGATTTAATTGCCAGCCGCAAACGAGAAGGACAGGCAATGAAAGATGTGTTGACTGAGAAGATTGACATCATTCAAGCCAAAACCAACGAAATACGTGAATTTATGCCGGCCATCAACCAAGCCTTACAAGACAAGTTGAGACAAAAACTTGAAGATTTTGATGTTGATGTCAATCCAGAACGCTTTGAACAAGAAGTGGCATTCCAATTACAACGTATTGATGTGGGCGAAGAAATCGACCGTTTGGATGCACACGTTATCGAGGTTAAACGGGTATTGGAGTTAGACGAACCTGTGGGTCGTCGATTGGACTTCTTGATTCAAGAATTGAACCGCGAATCAAACACCATCGGTTCGAAATCCGCCAGCATCTTGTCATCAACGGCCAGTATTGACCTGAAAGTGGCGATTGAACAAATGCGCGAACAGGTTCAGAATATTGAATAACCTGGCTCCATAGCTGACTATTAAGGCAAGATAAGTATTAACCCTCAAATTGATTTCTAAGGATATTTTATTAAGCAAAGTAATAACCAACTCATTATGAGCCATGTATTTTAATAGCATATATTTTTTTATTTACCTGGTTGTCGTTTTAGTCATTTCTGCCGCTCTTAGAAAAGTTAATAAACAGTCAGAAATATGGTTTTTAGTTTTGGCCAGTGCCTTCTTTTATGGCCAATGGAACTGGACTTATCTCATACTCATCTATGTCACTATAGTGGCAGATTTCATTATTGGGCTTAAATGCTATCGGCACGAGCAGCCTCATAAATATTTAAACCTTAGTTTGTTGATCAATTTAGGAATTTTAGGTTTTTTCAAATACGCTAACTTTCTTTTAGACTCTGCCAATGGTGTAGTGGTTGCTGTTGGATATCAGCCATTACAGCTATTTGACATACTTTTACCTGTAGGCATTTCTTTTTATACCTTTCAAAGCTTATCCTATACTGTTGATATTTATAGAGGGCAACTGAGGCCTAGAACAAAAATTTCTGAATACGCGTTGTTTGTTTCATTTTTCCCTCAGTTGGTCGCAGGACCCATTGTTAGGGCGTCGGAATTTTTTGAACAGTTAGATAAAAAGAGAAGCTTCAGCTTTGCAATGGCCCAATCGGGCGTCATGTTAATCATGCTGGGGTTGGTCAAAAAAGTGGTGTTTGCTGACAATTTAGCTTTGTTTGTAGATCCCGTGTTTGACAACCCACAAGCTGCTGGTGGTATGGAAACTTTGTTGGCTGTGTATGCCTTCGCCTTTCAAATTTATTTTGATTTTTCGGGCTATACTGACATCGCTATAGGTGTGGCGAAACTACTTGGCTTTACATTTCCTAAAAATTTTAACCACCCCTATTTGGCTTTATCAATTCAAGATTTCTGGCGAAGGTGGCACATGACCTTATCGCGGTGGTTGAGGGATTATTTATATATCAGTTTAGGAGGGAACAGAAAAGGGGCTTGGAAAACACAAAGAAATTTGTTTTTAACGATGTTTTTAGGTGGTTTATGGCATGGTGCCTCTTGGAATTTTGCTGTTTGGGGTGTGTTACATGGGGTTTATCTTGCTATAGAAAGGTCCTTAGGAAAGAGGATGGTATTTAATTCACAGTCTGTTTGGTATAGATTAACCAAATGGCTGATTGTTTTTCATTTGGTGTGTTTTGCGTGGATATTTTTTAGGGCTAATGACTTTTCTTATAGTACAAAAATCATTTCAAACATTGTAATGATGAAAGGAGATTTTATACTTGATGCTTCCACAATATTTACTGCCTCACTGGTATTATTGATGCCCGCAGTTCATTGGTTTGGCGCTAAAATTGACCTTGCAGGTAACAGTGAAAAAATGGGAACAATACCCTACATATTTTGGCAGTCAATTTTTGCTTTGTTTTTGGTGTTCTTTTATTCTAAAGGAGGGGATTCCTTTATGTATTTTCAGTTCTAAGCATGATTAAGTTTTTATTAAATAAAAAATTTTGGGCACCCATTATTGTGTTGTTGGTTTTCTTTATTTTAAGTGAGTATTTGTTAAGTTTTGGATATTGGGATAAGTTAATCAAACCAAAATCATACCTTGGAAATGCTATTCACAGAGAAAAAGCAGTTAAGGCGTTCGGACTTGAAAAAATAGACTGGATAACTGTTGGAGACTCTCGATTTGACTGGGGAATTAATCACGGAAAGTTAAGAAAAGAAAGAATGAAGGCGGGTGAAAATGTACTCAGAATGTCTTTTGAGGGGGCCGACTATTTTTCTATGCAAGCAACAGTCAACTGGTCAATTGAAAATATGCCAAACCTAAAAGGTGTATTAATAGGCGTGAATAAGAGCAGCTTCATAAACTCTACTGTTTCTGAAAGGTCCCTCTTGGTGGCCTGGCCTTTTTTGAATGACTCTGATTTGGTTTTATATCAATCAATGTCAATGAAAAAAAACCTTAAGCGTTACTTTTACTCATTTGCTTGGTTCGCGTTTTTTAATGACATTAAAGATTTCTTAAAAGACCCATTTCTTCGAGTTGAAAAACTGAAAAAACATAGCTACAGTAGCCACTTAGACACGCTGGACTATAATCGAAATCGAACTCAAAATACATGTAAGTATGATTTAAGCAGCATGGAAACATGCGTCATGGAGGCGAATCGATTAAAAAATAAGGACACTAAATTAACATACGTGGATCGTTTGATAATAAGGGCATGTGAAAAGGGTTCAAACCAAGCCAGACTTCAGGGTCCTGTAAAATATCTCCCTAAGGCTAAAAAGTTAACGGTCAGAAATAATTGGAATGATTTAGTTAATTCTACAACCAGCAAGGGTGTTGCAATAAAATTTGTAATTTTGCCTTCTCATAGTATGTTTACTTATAGACTTGGTACTTTGGAGGATTTTGATTTTATGATGGATGTTTTGAAATCATTTAAGTCAAATACAAAAGTAGAGGTACATGATTTAAGCCAAAGTTTCAGTGAAGCCAAGGGAGGTGAGTGTGAATACTATAAAGATCCAACGCACTACAGCAACTTAGGAAAGACTGTTTTAACACAAAATTTAATTATTAAGTTAGGGCAAAGCGGATAGGCCGGCAATATGACTGTATAAGATAAATGATTTATAATAAGGCGTTTTTTCTGGATAGGTTGTTATGAAGCATTTGGTGGGCACTTTATTTATTGTTTCGGCGCCGTCGGGGACGGGGAAGACTTCATTGGTTAATGCATTGGTGCGTGACACCAATCATTTGAAATTGTCGATTTCACATACCACACGCCCAGCGCGCCCAAAGGAAATTGATGGTTATAACTATCATTTCATAGATGAAGCCAAATTCAAGCAAATGGAGATGGCGGGTGTCTTTATGGAATCGGCTAAGGTGTTTGGTAATTACTATGGCACTTCGCAAGAAACTGTGATTAAAATGTTGGAAGACAGTCATGATGTGGTTTTAGAAATTGATTGGCAAGGTGCTCAGCAGGTAGTTAAACGCATGCCAGATGCCGTGATGATTTTCATATTGCCGCCAAGTATTGAAACATTGCGCGAACGTTTAGAGAACCGCGATCAAGATTCACCTGAAGTGATTGATAACCGCATGGAAAAAGCCAAGGCTGAGTTGAAACACCACCCGATGGCGGATTTTTTGGTCGTCAATGATGATTTTGAAGAAGCTTTGAAAGGGATGAAAGCCATCATTAAGTCAAACAGGCTGACCACCACCAAGCAGCAAATCATCAATCGCAGGTTGTTAGCAAAGTTGGTGCAATGATTCACAATACTTTTCACGATGTGGATACGGGCACATGGACTCACGTGTTTGCCTGTCCGACAGAAAGCACTTGTATCGTTATTGATTCGGTATTGAATTACGATGCTGAAACCAAAACCACCAACACAGAAAGCATTGATCAAGTGATCGCGTTGATTGAAACCAATGATTGGCAGTTAAAATACATTTTAGAAACGCATGCGCATGCGGATCATTTAACTGCTGCTCAAATTTTGAAGCAACGTTTAGGTGGAGAAGTATGCATTGGGCGTGGCATCGTGGAAGTGCAACAAACATTCAAAGATCGATTGCCTTTGGGTGATGATTTCAAGGCTGACGGCAGTGACTTTGATTTATTGTTGTCTGAAGGTGATGTGTTGTGTTGTGGTCGTTTTCCTATTGAAGTGATGACGACTCCAGGTCATACCAGTGATAGTTTGACTTATTTGATTGAAGATTTTGCTGTGATTGGTGACACCTTGTTTCATCCTGATTCAGGTTCAGCGAGATGCGATTTTCCAGGTGGTGATGCGGCAGTTTTGTACCACTCGATTAAAAAAATTTTATCACTGCCTGCGGACACTAAATTGTGTTTGGCTCATGATTATCCAGAAAACAGAGCTGCAGTTGCAACCGTTTCTGTGGCCGAACAAAAAGAAAGCAATATACATTGTAAAACCCCGTTTGAAGCAGAGCAATATATAGCAATCAGAACACAGCGTGATGCCCAATTAGACCCACCAAAATTGATAAAACCTTCATTGATTCATAACGTCAAAGCGGGTCACTAACAGCGTTAGCTTGTTGATAATTGTTTGATGCCGTTTTCTAAACCTGCCAAGGATAGAGGGAACATGCGGTTATCCATTATCTGTTGTAGCATTTGTGTTGAATAAGTGTAGCGCCAATGACCTTCATTAACAGGGTTTAACCAGATGGCATGTTGCCAAGTATCTAAAACCCTTTGCATCCACACATGACCAGCTTCTTCATTCATGTGTTCGACACTGCCAAAAGGTTCGGAAATTTCATAAGGGCTCATTGCAGCATCTCCGACGATAATGACATGGTAGTCTTTGCCATAGGTGTTAATCACATCCCAAGTGCTGATGTTTTCTTGATGACGCCTTTGATTGTTTTTCCAAAGTTTTTCGTAAATACAATTGTGAAAATAAAAATATTCTAAGTGTTTGAATTCAGTTTTAACTGCTGAAAACAGTTCCTCACACAGTTGAATGTGCCAATCCATCGAGCCACCGACGTCAAAGAAGATCAGCAATTTGGCCGCATTGTGCTTTTCAGGCCGCATTTGTAAGTCCAGCAACCCCGCATTTTGAGCTGTTGATTTGATGGTGCTGTCTAAATCCAATTCATCAGCAGCGCCGGTACGAGCAAATTTGCGCAGCTTCTTCAGCGCCATTTTGATCGAACGGGTGCCGATTTCAACTGAATCATCCAAGTTTTTAAACTGGCGTTTTTCCCACACCTTGACGGCTTTATTGTGCTGACTTTTACCACCTATGCGGATGCCTTCAGGGTGGTAACCTGAATTTCCAAAAGGGGAGGTGCCGCCTGTGCCTACCCATTTGTTGCCACCTTGGTGGCGTTTTTGTTGTTCTTCGAGGCGCTTTTTTAATGTTTCCATTAATTTATCAAGACCGCCCAATGCTTCAATTTTTTTCTTGTCTTCTTCGCTTAGATTTTTAATCCAATCAGGTGCCAGCCAATCATGAGGAATCAAAAACGACTCTAAATCATCGAGCATCTCCAAACCATGAAAAAAGTGACCGAAAGCAACGTCAAAACGATCAAAATACTTTTCATCCTTGACCATACACAAACGAGCCAACTGATAAAATTCATCAGCTGAGCCAAAAGCCACATCGGCTTCTAAGGCTTCTAATAGCAGTAACAGTTCCTTGGTTGAAACAGGAACACCGGCTTTTTTTACTGTATAGAAAAAATCAATCAACATAATAGCATCATGTGTTTAGCTTTCACGACGCATCATAAAGGCCAATTTTTGCAGCATGTGTACGTCCTGTTCATTTTTCAATAAGGCGCCATATAAAGGTGGAATGGCTTCTTTGATGTTTTTGCCTTGCAAGACTTCAGGCTGGATGTCGTCGGCGAGTAATAATTTAATCCAGTCAATCAACTCAGATGTTGAAGGTTTCTTACGCAAACCTGACACTTCACGCAATTCAAAAAACGTTTCCAGTGCGGCATTAAGCAATTGTTTTTTGAGGTCTGGGTAATGTACTTCAACGATTTGTTGCATCGTTTTTTTGTCAGGAAAATTGATGTAATGGAAAAAGCAGCGACGCAAAAAAGCATCGGGTAACTCTTTTTCATTGTTACTGGTGATGATAATTATGGGACGTTGTTTGGCAATAATGGTTTCGCCAGTTTCATAGACGCTGAATTGCATCTTATCCAACTCTACCAGCAGGTCATTGGGGAATTCAATGTCGGCCTTGTCTATTTCATCAATCAACAGAACGACCTGTTCTTCTGAATCAAAAGCCTGCCACAACATGCCTTTTTTGATGTAGTTTTTGATGTCATGGACTTTTTCATCACCCAATTGAGAGTCTCTCAAGCGTGATACCGCATCGTATTCATACAAGCCTTGCTGGGCTTTGGTGGTGGATTTGATGTGCCATGATAACAATTTCATCCCCATGGTTTTGGCCACTTCTTCGGCTAACATGGTTTTTCCGGTGCCAGGTTCGCCTTTGATCAGCAGCGGTCTTTGTAATGTGACTGCGGCATTCACTGCCATTTGTAGGTCGTCAGTGGCTACATATTGGTCACTGCCTGTGAATTTATTTGTCATGGGTTGTCGATGTTTTTTTTAAAGGGGGTATTTTAAGGTGATTCAAAGCCGTTGGCAAAGATTGGCGGCTCTTCAATCACATGAATCACACCGGTTTCTGTGTGGTTGGGATTTTCACAGTGGTAGCTGATGCTGCCTATTTCATCTAAAACTTTAAAGAATTGCCATGGAAACCCATCATAAGCTTGGCTGTTATTCATACCATCTTCACGACATCCGTCAGCACACAAAAAACTGTCGTCATCGGCTTTGATGTTGTGCTCGCCTTCATTATTAATGAACAATACCCTTGACCCTTTAAAAACAGATATGGTCTGTGGTGAAAACCCATTGTTGTCAATGGTAATGATTTCATCTGGCACCGGATTGTTGACAAAAATGGAACCTGTCATGATGCTCTGATGGGGTTCGCACACATAGGGAATGGTGTTACTGGGTTGATGGAACGTAACTTGCGTTGTCCAGCCAATACCATCATCACCATTGCCACCACTGTCATCACAACCAAACGCACACCTGAACATAAAGTCTAAGTTTTGTGAGGCGACATTGTGGTTATTGAAACCTTGGTTTTCCCATCTCACAGTGTCACCGGCTTTGATGGTTATGTTGGCTGGGGAAAAGTTGTTGTCTTGTACAATCACGTCATGTGTTGCTGCATAACTGGTGCTTGAACAAATCATCAGTGACAAAAATAGTCTCATGCTATAAAAAACGGTAATGAATTGAGTATTTTGACTTATTAGGTCAATAAAATCGTTAAAAAATTAGAAATAAAAATTAAATCAGACTGAATCACAGTAAATTATGTGAAGCAATTCCCACTCCAAAAGTCCTGACGCTTTAAAATATTAAACAACAATCATAATAATTGAAGGTAAATTTATGGGCATTTTCAAAGAAAAATATATCCCAAGAGCGGAGCGGTCTGAGCGAATTTTGTCGCAACTCAATAAAAATAAATTCAAAAAAAGTCAATTGACATTAAGGCAAAAACGTCAAGCTTCATTGAAAGCCAACAGCACATATCCAAACTTTCAGGGCGCTGCCGCTTCACCTGATTTGATACATTTGGTTTTGAGTAAAATGGCTTTTGGCCCATCACCAGAGGATGCGTCTCACATTCAATCTTTACCTGGTGCTAATAATGAAGCCAAAGTATTGTCTTATATTGATGAACAGTTGAATTATGAAAATATAGATGACAGTTATGCCGATTCATTGCTTCAAGGAAGTAACGGCTTCACAACTTTAAACAAAACCAGGAAGCAATTGTATCAACAGCATGTCAGAAGACCTGATGGAAATCCAATTGATTGGGAGGACCACATCAGGCCGGGTAGAGAAACGGTGGCTGCAACGTTTATACGCAGCGTTCATTCAAAACGACAGCTATTTGAAACCATGACTGACTTTTGGCATAACCATTTCAGTGTGTATCAATACGGCGACAGCATCCAAGGTATGTTTGTTGAGTATGACAGGGATGTTATTCGTGCCAATGCCTTAGGAAACTTTCATGACATGTTGTATGCGATGACTCGCTCTACTTGTATGATGATGTACCTCGGTAATGCTTTGAATAATGTTACAGAGCCGAATGAAAATTTTGCTCGAGAGTTAATGGAATTACATACATTAGGTGCTGAAAATTATTATGGCCATATGGATCCGGCAGATGTGCCAGAAGATGGCAATGGTCAAAAAATGGGATATGTAGAAAGGGATGTTTATTATCTGGCTCGGGCTTTAACTGGCTGGTCTTATGATGGTGCGCATTGGTCAGATGACGATGATGGTCATGCACCTACTGGGAATTTTAAATTTCGCGAAGATTGGCATTATGATGGCATATCTCGGGTTTTGGGTGAATACTATGAATTTGACGCGGCATTCCCATTAGGTGATGTGCGTGCAATATTAAAAATGCTGGCTGCGCATCCTGGAACAGCAAAATTCTTAGCAACCAAACTCTGTCGCCGGTTCATTTCAGACAGTCCGCCCCAAAATGTGGTCGCTCAAGTGGCAGATGTTTTGCAGCAAAATTGGAATGCAGATGATCAGATTAAACAAGCCATGGACGTGCTTTTAAAATCACCTGAATTTTTAAGTACATGGGGAGAGAAAATAAAAAGACCCTTTGAAAAATCGGTTTCTGTGATGCGTCAAATAGGATTTAATTTCACTTTCAATCCAACCGAAAGTACTTCTAACACCCACCGTTGGATTTTTGATGAGTCAGGTGGTTATCCGTTCAGCTGGTCATCTCCAAATGGTTATCCAGATACGAAATCTCACTGGTTGGGCTCTTCTGCTCAAATGATGACATGGCGTTATATCCAGTGGTTTTGTCAAGACCGAGATGATGACAATGGCAATATACCGTACAACAACATTTTAGAGCAAACTGAGGCTGCTTTTCCCAACAGCAATGACATCACTGCCAACAACTTGGTTGATTATTGGTATGAACGGCTGTGTGGCGTTTCACCTGATTCCCACTCACGAGATAAGCTGGCACAATTTATGTCTTTACAGCACTTGAATGACGGCAACCCGATTGGACGTAATGAGCCAATAGATTTGAGCGAAAACAGTTGGCCTGAGTTTAACCTTGAACGATTGATGGCTTTGGTTTCAATGATTTGTATGACAGCAGAATTCAGCTATCGATAAGGAGTGATGAGATGAAAAAAATGAACAGAAGAAATTTTATCAAGGGCTCAGGTATGCTGACCTTGGCTGGCATGGGTGGTTTGCAACTTGGCTTTGCTAAAGGCATGAATAAAGGTGGCACTGGCAAAGACTTGTTGGTTTATGTGTTTTTGAATGGCGGTATGGATGGATTACATATGGTACCTCCTCGTTCTGGAGCGGATTACAGTCATTATGCAAACTTGCGACCCAGCTTATATATTCCCAGTAATACATCATTGCCACTGAATGGTACTTCGGCATTTGGTATGCACCCACAAGCATCAGGACTGGCTCAATTATTTAATAATGACAAAATGGCGATTGTACATGCCACTGGTTTAATAGAATCAAATCGAAGTCACTTTGAGGCCACGCGCTATTTAGAGCTTGGGGTGGCTGGTGCCTCTGGTGCCAGTTCAGGCTGGTTAACCCGTTATTTTCAATCATCCATCAGTACGCCAAGTAATGCCATTTTACCGTCATTGGTGCCCAGTTACAGTAACTCTGATGCGGTGCTGGGTGATGCGGCTTCTTTGGTTTTGGCTAATCCTCAAGATTTTGCATTACAGGCAGGTCATTACAGCTGGGAGGACGAAGTTCAGGCGACGTTGACTGAAATTAACAGCCAAGTGAATTCTCTTGAAAGGATGAGTGCATACCAAACATTAAATGCCTCTTCGATTATACAAAGTATTGACTGGGACAGCTACACGCCTGGAAATGGGGCGTCATATCCTAACAGTTTTATTGGTGAGCAACTACAAACAGTGGCGCAGCTGTACAAAGCGAATGTGGATTTAGAGGTGGCTTATGTGCCCACGGGCGGTTGGGATACGCACAATAACCAAACCAGTGTGTTTAACGGTTTGGCAGGTGACTTGTCGAGCGCCTTGTATGCTTTTTATCAAGATTTGACAGCCTCTCACGAAGGGCAATTTACGGTAGTTGTTCAATCAGAATTTGGCCGCAGAGCGTATCAAAACTCTGATAACAGTACGGACCACGGTTATGGGAATCCTATGTTTATCATTGGTGATGAAGTGGTGCCTGGGTTCCATGGTCAATTCCCTGGCTTAGATGCCAGTGAGTTGTTTGAAGGGGATGATGTGGATGTGACGGTAGATTACCGTGATGTGGTCAGTGAAATCATTATGAAACGCATGGGTAACCGTTATTTAGGACATATTTTCCCAGGTTATAGTGACTATACAGAGCTAGGTGTGGTGAATGGTCCTAATTTAACACCCATTTATGACGATTCTTTTGATGTGATATTTAAGGCTGGTTTTGACGATTGAGGAAAATCAGGTGGTTTGTCATGTTCAAACCACCTTTTTTTAATTATTTTTTTAAGTCCCAAGCATCAATCCATTCAATTGAAACGGGTTTCATTTCAAAGTCATTGATTAACCTTTGGCTCATGTCTTTCAAGTGTCCAGCACCATAAAATACAGCCAAGCGTTTGTTTTTGGTGCTGAGCATTTCTCTGCGCAACACTTTGAATGCTTTTTTATTGCGTTCCGTTATCAAGGTTGAACCTTCGCTGCCTTCGAGCATGCCCAGTGTTTCATCCATGTTTATCATTTCTTTGGCCATCAAAATTTTCAACTGATGCGATGCGTCACCAGACATCAAAGCCATCATCATTTCGGTGTTGCTCATGCTGCCACCTTTGAGTTGTTGAACCACGCCTGCGCGCCAAAGTTTGATCATCATGGTTATGATGGACTCGCCTTTGTCAGCCATGCTTTTACTCATTTCTTGAGGTGTCATGTCGGCATGAACAAAGTTTTTGGCGGAATAGTCTACTTGATCCATTTGATAGGTTAAATCCAAAACGTTCTTCATGCCATGCTGTAGCATGGTGATGGGGCCTTGTTCGCTCATTTTTGTATTCTTTTGTATGCGTGCATTTTCAGGCATAACGGCTTCAAATAACACGGCATCGTAATTTTTGAATTTTTCATTCAGGGTTGCATAATAAGCGGCATCGCCTACATGAACCGCAGCCACAAGATCAACAGACCTGCCTTGTTGGTCTTGGTAGCGGACAATGGGCATCTGTAGGGCATGTTGTGAGTCATTTTCTACATAACGTCCAAAAACTAAGTTGTCTGGATTAACCGGAAGTTCATTGCTGGTCGCAATAGCACAAAAGGATATTAGTATAAAAGTAATCAAGGATTTTTTGTTCATTGTCAGTAGGGTGGGTGAGTGTTTGTATTAGATGAGGGTTTTGTGTAAAAGTTCAAGATACCATGTTTGGAGTGTCAGGATAAAAATTAAAAAGACGCATACCCGTCAGGCATCTAAGTCAGGGATTAACATGTTTTCATAGACATTTAACATGTCTTTGATTTTAAGTTTACGCTTTTTGAGTCGTTTGATTTTGATTTCATCGATGCGGCCAGAGTCAATCAAAACATCAATGATTTCGTCCAATTCACGGTGTTCTTCTTTGAGGTCATGTATGAAATGACGGATTTCTGATTGTGTTAGGCTCATGAATATTAGGGTAAATATTGATTATTCATTAAGTTTAGCCTAAGGTTCAGCCTTTTCCAACTGTACAAACCTAAAAATGGACACAGCTTCTCATGCTTTCAGCAAAATTCAGCGCAAATTGCGCAGTCAAGTGACCAAAGCTTCGGCTGATTTTGGGTTGATTGAGCCAGGTGATCGCATCATGGTTTGTTTGTCGGGAGGCAAAGATTCTTATGCCATGTTGTCGATACTTCAAGAAATTCAAAAGAAAGCACCGTTTGCATTTGAGCTGATTGCGGTTAACTTGGATCAAAAACAACCCGGTTTTCCAGAACATGTATTACCAGAGTACTTAGCTGGACAAGGCGTTGAATTTCATGTCATTGAAGAAGACACCTATTCTATAGTTACTGATAAGATTGAAGCGGGTAAAACCACCTGCGGTTTGTGTTCACGTTTACGCCGAGGTATTTTGTACCGCGTAGCCAATGAACTCAATATTGACAAAATTGCTTTGGGCCATCACCGAGATGACATGGTAGAAACCATGTTCCTGAACATGTTTTTTGGCTCAAAACTACAGTCAATGCCGCCTAAATTACGCAGTGATGACGGTCAAAATGTGGTCATCAGGCCTTTGGCATATTGTAAAGAAAGTGACATAGAAGTGTATGCACAAGCCATGGCATTTCCCATCATCCCTTGTAATTTGTGTGGTTCGCAGGAAAACCTGCAACGCCAAGCCATCAAAATGATGCTGCGTGATTGGGAACGCATACAACCAGGTCGAGTCGATAACATCGCCAAAGCCATGGGTAACATCGCACCCTCACACATGTGTGACCCTGAGCTGTTTGACTTTAAATCTTTGAGTTCAAACCCATCATTAAAAGTGGTCAAGCCTTAAAGTAATCCGACTTTAAGGCTTTGATTGTCTGTGTTTAATGAATCTTTTTCCTGCGCGCAACTAGCAGAGTCAACAAGACCAACGTCAACATCAAATACCACTGATTAACAGGTACCATGGCAGGTGGTCCGCCTTGAATAATGGTAATCGGTGCTGAACCTGCGGAGTTTGCAGGTCCTGAGAAATTTTGACCATTTGAGCTGAAGTCAAAAGCAGAGGTGGTGTTAGTGAAAGCACCTGTTACTGATGAAGGCAACTGTACATCTACTGTAATCTGACATTGTCCTTGTGCTGGAATTTCAAGATCAGTCGCTAGGATAACGCTGGTTCCAGTCACTGATGAGCTCGCACCACACACGTTTGATTGTGGTAAGCCCAATGCCGTTGCACCACTGATAAACGCACCTAAATCATCACTGAATGTTGCCGCTGTCAGTGGCATGTTGCTGGGGTTGTTGATTGTAAACATCACTTGAATTATTGACCCTTCTACTGCTTGGGCAGAGTCAAATGACTTGTTAATAGCGGGTAAATCGAACACATCAACATTCGCATTGGCTGCAGCAACAGTGCCAAAATCAGTTACTAAAGTACTGGTGATATTATTATACTGGCCAGCAGTTTGTGCAGTGATTGATACAGAAATTTCACAACTGTTGTTGCCATTGACCGTACCATTGGATAAATCAATGCTGCTGCCATTGGTATTCACTGTGCCACCACAACTGTTTGATAAATTGTTAGGTGTGGCGACTGTAATGCCCGCTGGTAAGTTGTTGGTGAATGACAACCCCGTAAAGCTGCTTGGGGTGGCGCTGTTATCAATGTCAAATGTCAACGTGGTTTCTTGTCCAACAAACAGTGCAGATTCTGCAAATGATTGTGAGAATACGGGTAAACCAGAAATCGTAAGGTCAGCTGATGCGACGCCACTGTTACCACCAGAGGAGGTCAGGTTGCCACTGACATTTTGATTCAATCCCATTGTGGCACTGGAGACATCAATCGAAACAGTACAACTTGAATTGGCAGCTATTGAACCACCAGAATATTGAGCTGAAGCAGATCCTGACGTGGCTGTCAGTGTTCCACCTGTACAAGTTGTGTTTGCATTGGGTGGTGTAGCAACGGTCATTCCTGCAGGGAAGTTGTCAGTAAAATCAAGATTGGTTGTGGCCAAACTGTTGGCACTATTATCTATGGTGAATGTCAAATTAACCACTTCGTTCAGAATTGCAGTGGTCGGATTGAATGCTTTGCTGAATGCTGGCGCGCCTTCAACAGTTAATGTATCAGAAGCTGGCCCTGAGTTACCGGCTATTGAAGTTAAATCTCCAGATGTATTGATGAATTGACCACTGTTTTGTGGAGCGACATCGACCGAAACTATACAGCTACCTGATGCTGATACGCTGCCACCTGTGTAATTTATTGTCGTTGTACCTGATACGGCAGTCAGTGTTCCGCCAGTACATGTGGAGCTGGCATTATTGGGTGTAGCAACAGTTAATCCGACTGGCAGGTTGTTGGTAAAAGAGAGTTGCGATGCTGCCAATGTGCTGGCACTGTTGTCAATAGTGAACGAGGCCTGACTGACCTGTGATAGATTGATCACATCCGGTGTCCAAAGCATGCTGAATGCGGGTGCTGAATTCACCCTTAAGGTCGCTGTTGCTTCTCCACCGTCTGCTAATCCAAACGAGTTGAGCATGCTTGTGGTGTTTATATAATTTCCTGGAGGGGTTGCCGTGGGGATGTGAACTTGTACAGAAAATTGACAATCAGAAGCTGCTGGCAATTCACCTTGATTAAACAAAATGGTATTTGTACCTGATAATTGAGATAAATTGCCACAGCTTCCATTTACGGGCAATCCCACAGCCACAGCGCCTGGAATCATGGCATTTAAATCATCACTGAAACTGATTCCCTGTTTGGGGTTGTTGCTTAAGTTAAACAGCTGAAAATCCAAAGTGGCCATTTGTCCTGCATAGACAGAACCTTGGAAAGACTTGGTTAATTCTAAACTGAACACACTCAATGCATCGCTGCTGGCAGGTCCCGATACCGGAGCACCATTTAAGGTTCCTGAAATGGCACTGGTGGTGTTGATGTGTTGGTTCCCCAGTGTGGCATTTGCGGGCGTTTGTAATGTGACGTTGAATGTGCAATTACCAGAAGCCGCCAAATTCCCACCGGTAAGTGTTAACAGGTTGGTGCCGGTCAATTGTGCGCCTGTTCCACAAACGTCATTGATGGGCAGTCCGGTAGCAACCATGCCAGTCAATGTGGCATCTAAATCATTTGTGAATGTGATGCCATTAACCGCATCCATTGCATTATTCTGAATGGTGAACTCTAGCGTTACAGTGCCGCCTGGAGCCACAGGGTCATCAATGAACTGTTGACTGAAACTCAAACCGTCAATCACATCTAAGGTATCTGTGGCTGGGTCAATAGTCAATGCGCTGCCATTGATTGTGGCAGATAAGTTGCTTGTGATGTTGTTGTATAAATTAGAAGCAGTTGCTACAGGTATGGTGGTGTTGATGCTGAAAGTACAGCTTGTCGAAGGGGATAAAGTACCACCTGTAAATATCAGAAATGTTGTCCCTGATAATTGAGAGCCCATGCCACAAATATCATTTTGAATAACGCCATCACCTGCCCAATTCGCGATAACACTGGTCAAGTTGTTTGTGAAAAATATGGCAGAGGCATCATTGTTGGGGTCTAGGTTGTCAATGGTGAATTCAATAGCGACATTTTGTTCAGCGGCGACAACCTGCCCAGGTATGATGTTCATTTGAAAATCAATGGCTGAAAGTTGTAATTCATTGGTGGTAGCTGGACCGTTGAGTGAAATACCTGACACAGTCGCCGATAAGCCAGATGTTGCGCTGGGGTATGTACCTAAAGTAGCAGCAGCTGGAACTTGCAAAGTGACATCGAATACACATGTGTCACCAGCTTGCAAAGTGCCACCTGTAAATGTTAATAAATTCGTGCCTGTAATGGACCCACCGCACACATTAATGGGTAGTCCTGTGGCTGTCAAACCACTCAAAACGGCATCCAAATCATGGGTAAAAGACAAATCAGAGGCGTCGCTTGGGCTTTCTGCAGGTAAAATGATTTCATATTCTAGGGTGACTGAGTCGCCGGGTATCACAGGATCATCAACAAAGTTATGTCTGAATGCGGGTGCGTTCAATACTTGTAATTGGTCAGATGCTGGAAGTCCTACGCGCGTGGTGCCGCCAACAGTTGCAGATATATTTTGAGTTGCTGAGTCATAGGTGTTTGTCGGCATGAATGCAGGTATATCAACAGTGACAACAAAGGTACAACTGTCGCCTGGCATGCCTGCAGGATTGAGTTGACCATTTAACACTTGAATGCCTTGTTGGTCAGTGTCTATGAATGCCATACTGGCTGATGAGCCAACACCACAAAAGTCATTGGCAGGGAAGGTGGCATTGGCAGGAAAGGGTAGAAAAGGCACAATCTGATGTAAGAATGTGACATCAGTAGCAGCAGATGTGGATGATGTATTGGTGATGGTGTATTCAATGTCGGTACTGTTGCCAGCGATGACAGGATTGCTTAAAAATGCCATGGTAAGTTGTGGTGAAGGTTCAATAACCCAGTTGGCACTGGCACTGGCGGATGACGCATTTTGACCATTGATTTGGTAGTTGATGTTGCTGCTGGTGCTGAGGTAGGTTCCTGAAATGGCGGCGCTGCTTGTGGTTAACTGAATACTCAGTTGACAACTTTGTTCAGCTGCTAAAGAGCCTGATGAAAATGACAACATGCCAGAACCTGTACCTGTCACGCTTGCAGAACAGGTATTGTTGACCACTTGACTGAACTGGGTTCCTGCAACCAAAGCACCAAAATCATCGGTAAAATTAATATCAGAAGCACTGTCGTTTCGATTTAATAGGGTCAATTGGTAATCAACTTGTACTGTGCTACCTGGAACAGTGGGGTCATTAACAAAAGATTTGGACACCTGTAACTCTTGTCCGACAACATCGATTACTGCTTTAGCGAAGCCTGAGTTCAAAGGTTGAAAGTTTCCAGTGACAGTAGTGGTTAAATCACTTGATTTTAACTTGATAGACTGGTTTCCAACACCCACAACATTGACAGTGAGTGCACATGATGCACCAGCGGCAAGCGTGTTTTGAAAGTTGTTGTCAAAGGGAATTGAAAATGATTGTGATTGGTGGTCAATCATTAAGCTACTGGGACAATCTGAAGTATTTAAATCAGGCAGGCCAAATACCAAACCAGGAGGAAGCTGTTGGGTGAGTTGTAGGTTATAGATTGCATCAGGATTTGCTGAGTTATCCACTGTATAGGTTAATGTGCTTGGGCTGCCTGAATTGATGGCATTGGGTGAAAAAGACATGGTGATACTTGGGCGGTCATCTGCCACTGTTAGGTCATCTGTTGAAGTGCCTGAATTACCCGCAGAAGAGGTTAAGTCTCCAGAAGTATTGATATGTGTTCCGATGGTGCTACCGACGACAGAAACACTGATTGAACAATTTTGGCTTGCACCTAAAGTACCATCAGTCAAAGTAATTGTGCTGCCACCATTGGGTGCAGTTAAGTTTCCTTGACAACTGTTGCTTGACAGTGAGCCTATGCTGAGTCCGGCAGGTAAGTTGTTTGTGAATGCCATATCAGTAATGGCAGCACCATTTTGATTGTCAATCGTAAATAACAGCTCAGTGTGGCTTCCTGGCCCTATGGTGTCAGGTTGAAACTGTTGAGAAAAACTCGGTTGTGCGTGCGCAACAGAAAATAATTGTGCAAAAAATGCACAAGCCATGCCAAGCATCATTTTTTTCATGCCCTGTTCCCCTTACGGATGATGTGATAAAGGCAATGATTTTACACTCGTTAACAAAATCTTTAAAGGGGTAGAGAGCTGCTATTTTTTGGGTATGATTAATTCCGGATCCAATCTCAAGCTTGTTCCAATGTTCAAACGCCAATCCAAATGAGGTCCAGTAGCGCGTCCAGTGGCACCAATTTCGCCAATTTTTTCACCTTGTTTTATGTGTGTGCCAGCTTCTACATTAACTTGACTCATATGTAAATAGGTGCTGTTCAAACCATAACCGTGGTCAATGATGACGGTGCCGCCTGTGTAAAAGTGGTCAGTCACCGCCATGGTTACTATGCCATCAGCGGGTGCTATGATAGGTGTCCCAGTTTTATTGGCAATGTCCATGCCGTAATGCGGGCGCTTGGGTTCACCATTTAATATGCGGCGTGAGCCATAAACACCAGAGATACGGCCTTCAGCAGGCCAAATAAATTGCTGTAAAAACGCCCTTTGTTCGCTCCAAGCTTGGCGTGCTGATTTGACTTCGGCTTGTTCTCTTTTTATGCGATCCCAATCTTGTTGTGGCGGGTTGACTTTAGATTTAGGTAAGCCATTAATGACTTCTGTTGGAAAGTCTCGAAGTGAAACAGGAACAGTGGTTTGGTATTTTTGGCCTTGATGCGTGATGGTGATGTTTTTGGCTTGCTCATCAAAACGGCCAAAACCAAACATGAAGTAGCCGTCTTCAGTGACAGCCACATTTTTATCTTCAACAATTACTTTTGCGCCGGGGTTGGTTTGACCAATCAATAGGGCACCTTGAACAGGTTTTCCTTTGAGTTTTAAAAAATACCCTTCAGCTTGGCAAACAGAACCCAAAAGTAACAACAAACAAATCCTTGCAATCATCATCTTCTACGGTAAAAATTACGATTCTACCATTGATTAAAAAATGATGAAGCTGATTGCCATAGAAACTGCCACGGAAAATTGTTCTGTTGCCTTGTTAAGCGAAGGCCAAATATCGCAGAAACAAGCTGAAGAACCGAGAAAGCATGCCGAATTGGTGTTGCCCTATTTAGATGAATTGTTACAACGATCAGGTGTGCAGAAAAAGGACATTGAGGGCATCGTGTTTGGCAATGGGCCAGGTGCTTTCACCGGTGTGCGCATTGCCATTGGAGTGGTTCAGGGTTTGGCTTTGGCTTTGGATGTCCCTGTTTTGGGTGTATCCACCCTGCGAAATATGGCACAAGGTGCTTGGCAAGCGGGAATTCGCGGTGAATTGTTGGTGGCCAATGATGCACGCATGAATGAAGTGTATTGGGCCAGTTTTGAATTATCAGATGCAGGCATAGATCAAAAGCAGGGTGATCAATTGGCGGCCCCTGATGATTTACCTTTATCAGGTTTTGATCATGCTATGGGCAATGCCTTTAAAACATTTCCTGAGTTGATTGAAAAGGCCAGCATGACTTGTGATGCTGAGGCGCTACCCAATGCTAAAAATTTATTGTTAATGGCTCATAATGACTTTAATGATCAAGCCATGGCCGTTCATGAAATTGAACCCAATTACGTGCGTCACCAGGTCGTCAGAAGTTAAAGTCTTATGCAGATTGAATCAAAAACCAAGAACCCAATGCCAAGAATGATACATAGCCAACGATATCAGTAACGGTAGTCAAAACCACACCGCCGGCAATGGCTGGATCGATACCCATTTTTCGTAACATGACAGGAATAACCACACCTGCCAGAGCACCTGCCAATAAATTGATACCCAAAGCCAATGCAATCACCATGCCTAAGTTAGGGTCTTTGAACCAGAAAAAAGTCACGGCTGCCAGCACGCCAGCCCAGAGTACACTGTTAAGAAAGGCAATCATGAATTCACGATTCAGCAAGTGTTTGATGTTGCCACTACCTACCTGACCTGTGGCCATACCTCGTATCATCAGGGTCAGACTTTGAGAGCCTGCAATACCACCCATTGATGCCACCACTGGCATCAAAATGGCCAATGCCACGACTTCTTTTAATACCGCTTCAAACATACCAATAGCCAATGCAGCCAACAACACCGTAATCAAGTTAATGCCCAGCCAGACAGCACGCCGCTTTGATGAAACCAAAATAGGCGCAAACATATCACTTTCTTCATCCAAACCGGCCATACGCATCACTGAATGTTCGGCTTCTTCACGAATCACATCGACCACATCATCAATCGTAATTCGGCCAATCAGCATGTTGTTGTCATCGACCACAGGCGCAGAAATCCAATCTGAATGCTCAAAATCTTGAGCCACTTCAGAGGCCGGTGTGGTATCTAAAATGGCTGATGAAGATTCATCTAACAAATCACGAATTTGCGTCTTGGGGTCTGCGGTCAGAAAATCGACCAATGGTACACGCCCCTTAAAATGTCCTTTTCGACCTACTGCAAAAAAATCACCGACAGGCGTAGGCAAATCACCACGGAACTGCAAATACCTTTTGACCACTTCAACCGTCACATCTGTTCGCACAGTGACCACATGCGGGTCCATCAGACCACCGGCTGAATCCTCAGGATATGACAGCACACGTTCCAACAAGTCACGAGATGCAATGTCCATTGAGAGCATCAATTGGTTGGTGGCTTCTTCAGGCAAATCGGGAATCAAATCGGCCATGTCATCAAGGTCAAGATCACGAGTGGCTTCCACCAACTCCTCAGTTTCCATCTCTTCAATCAGGCTTTCGCGTACCTCATCATGCAGCGAAACCAAGACTTCACCTTGACAAGTGTCCTCCACAAGTTCCCAAACCAATTTACGTTTGTCGCTCGGCAAGGACTCCAAAAACAAAGCCACTTCTGCACCAGGAATGCCATTGATGATGCGTGTGACCGCACCCATCCGTTCATCATTCAACGCTTGGTTTAGTGCATGGATGTCTTTTTCTGTGGCTTCATTGGGTACGGACTCGACCATAAATGCTTTCCTTTTGCTTTAATAACTGTGGCTTTTGTTACGGATATTTTGTTAAATCATTAGCTATTGTAAACAAGCTGCTTGCAAGATGCATGACAAAAAAACAATCATTTTCAATAAAATAGCCGCACAAGATGTCAAATTGATTCAAGATATTGAGCGGCAAGCATACCCAAACCCTTGGTCCGATCGCATCATGTTAGATTGCATCAATGCAGGCTATCAGTGCATTAAAATGATGCGTGAGGAGGAGCCTGAAAAAATCATAGCCTATGCTTTTTTAATGATAGGTGTTGAAGAGTCACACTTGCTTAACATTACAGTAGACCCACAATTACAACGCCAAGGCTTGGCAAAGCAAATGATGCACCGATTGTTCCTCATCAGTCGAATCAACCGTGGAAAACAAATGATTTTAGAAGTCAGGGCCAGTAATGAAGCGGCGATTGGTTTGTATCAAAAACTGGGCTTTAAAAAGATAGGTAACCGCCGCAACTATTACCAATACAACGGCACCAAAGAGGATGCCGTGGTTATGTCATGTGCGGTACACAAAAACAGTTAACCAAAATATAATTAAAGCATCCCGGGATAAAATGTTTGGTAAAACCAAGCGTATTTATCTTTGACTTCTTTGAGAATGCGCAGAGGAACCTGGTGCGCCTTCGGCGGCGCAATCTGTTTGTGTGTTTTGTGTGGGTATTTGAAGCGATAATAACTGTCACTTTCGTGGGCTTTGACTGGTAATTGATTGGCATCAAAAATAAGGTTGTCTAAACCCAGCCATTGGTAAATGTTTTGCATGACCTCTACTGGTCGGCTCATTAAATCTTCAAACACCACGTAAAACAATTGTGACTGCGTTTTTTGATCTTGGTCCTGCATGGCTTGGATTAATTGTAATGGGCCGCCAACCACACCTTGATCGGCAAACAATTTATCGGCACGTTGATAAGGCGTCATATTGGCCATGTTATCAGGAAAATCAATCAAAGCCGTTTTTTTGTGTCTTGATTCAATTGAGCCTAAAATTTGATCAGGTTGTCTGACACAAACCAGCATTTTGAAATCTGGCACCAAAGTTTTGAGCAAATCCAAATCGGCCAACCAACCTCGATTTTTATCGGCTACCCAAGGCTTGTCAGTTTCGGCTTGCCAACCATTAATAAAGCCAATCATGGCATTGTGGATGCGTTGATAACCCAAATCAAAATCGACATCAAGCTGCGCCATCATGAAATGGTCTTCTGAAAAACCAGATCGGATTTTTTTCAAAGATGCAGCCAATGGCGAACTGTGACCAGTCGAGTAAATTTCAGGGTGCATGCCCAGTAGCTGACACATCAAAGTGGAGCCAGAACGGGGCAAACCTGAGACAAACAACGGTGATTTATTCAGTTTCATGGTCGACTATTATGTCAAATGTAAGACCCAAAGGTGAAGCGTCATGTTCATTGATTAAACCGTCATTGTCCGAGTCTTTTTGCGGCTCTTGTGACTGAAGGGTGTGCTGAAGCCAATAAACATACTGTTGCGTTTGTGTGTCTTTAGAGAAGTTTGCCAAGTTAATCTGTTGTTCCAAGAAAGTACAGTTCAAGCTGGAAAAATCACAAGTCACCGTTTGCTCACCTGCCTGTTGGTTGAGTTTTTTATTCAGCTGACGAACGGTCAGTGTTTCAAAGCCATTGTCAAAAATATAATCATCATCGATGCTGCCTGCAAGTATAAAAGGGGTGGTTTGGTTGATGGCAGGGTCATCAGATAAAATGCCAAAAGTTAAATGCTCAACCCCTTCGTAAACACCATCTGCCACTGTTGAAAAGTTGAAAATGGTTCTGCTGTAGCCTGCGGTTAAAAAAGCTTGGCCTGAAAGTACAGAGGAAGACTGGGTGAAATCAGATTCATCGACACCTCCTGTTAAAGCAAATTGGAATGAAGCGTGGTCATAAACAGGTAAATCAGTGGCGACTTCAAATACCAAAACCTCCCCTTCTTGGATGTCAGTTTGAACAGCGTTGAGGTACATGGTGGCTTGGCCATAGCCAGTGACTTGAAAATAATAATTTGAGAAGTCTGGGTCATTGCTGGTTATGTTGACATAATTGATGCCTGAAGGCCCAACTTGATTGGGGTCAAAGGCCACTGTGAAAGGCAGTGATTCATTGGGTTGTAGCTCAAATTGTGACAATTGCGACGTGATGGTCATGTCATTGAATTGACTTGTTGTTGTGATACTGTTGGCTTGATTGCTTAGTTCTAAAGGAGCAAATCCGACATTGTGAAGTTCAAAGGTTTGTTCAATCAAACCACCAGCCACTGGCGTGTAGCCGAAGTCAGTGCCATCATCAACAGATGGTGTTTCATCTTCAGCAGCAATGACTTGATCATTGTGGGTGACAATTAATTTGGGTTGCGGCTCGACACCTTCGGCTGCTATGACGAAATCAAAAGGGTTTTCGTCAGGGTCATTGTTGGCAATTGAAATGGTCGCTGTGTCGCTGCCTTCGGTAGTTGGGTTGAAAGTCACTTCAAATGTCACTTCATCTTGGTAATTCAAAGTATTACTTAAAGGCTGTTGAGTGACAGTGAATTGACCGCTGCTATTTTGAATTTCAACTACAGGTTTGCCGGTTAAATTTAACTCACCTTGACCTGAATTGTTGATGGTGTATGTTTTAGAAACAAGCTGTGCATTGACTGCAACAGAGCCGAAATCAGTGGAATCTGACTCACTGGGCGTGACATCGCCATCAGAAATTTCAATTCCATTTGAAAGCACAGATATTTCAGAGGGGAGTTCACAGCTAAAAGTTATCAGGTCAGCTAAATCAAAATAATCATTGTTATTGTTGCTGCTTTGGGGGGCTGTTTCGGCTTGATTGCCGTCAAACCACAGGTCGCAGATTTTGACTGCTGGCAAACTAGCTGGCATGCCTTGGTTGTTGCCATTGGTGTTTTGTAATGTATGTAAAACAAAAATGCCGCCGCCAAATGCTTCGGCTTGATTTGGAGTTGAGTTGTTTTTTGTTGCAGAGCTGTTATGAATCTCTGAGTTTAAAAAATCCACAGACCCTGAGCGTATAAAAATCGCTCCACCCATTCCTGCTGAGTTTTGGCCATCGCCACCGAAGCCGGCTTCTCCATCATTTGGTGAATTTTCCCAAGCTTTACCGCCACCAGCCCCAAACCCTCCTTTACCCCCAAAATATAAGGATAAGCCAAAGTCTAAAGTATAGCCACCGCCTCCGCCAAAGCCACCGTTTCCACCATTGCCGTAATAGCCATAACCGCCTCCCGCACCAAATCCACCATTACCGCCATGTGAAAGATCTCCATAACGACCACCTTGAGCAAAATCAGAGTCGATATTTTGATAGTTTCCATATCCGTTATAAGCACCGTTATTATTGGTTGCCCTTGAAAACAAGCCACCACCGCCTCTATGAGATCTTCCAAACATACCTCCGCCGCCAGTCTGACCAAAATAGTGCTGCTCAGAGTTAATCGCATTGCAATGGTTAAAGCCGCTGTTGTTGATACTTATATCACCATCATATATAAATAAACAACCACCTAGCCCGGCTCCATCCCCACCCTCACCACTGCCACCTCCTTTTGCTAAACCGTTTCTGATATCTACATTTTTGATGGTTACTTGACCTGATTTGATAAACAAAGGTCGGAATTCATCATTGCCGCTGATGGTTCTGCGGGTGGTGTCGCTGGTCAGTGTGGTATCTGAATCAATCAGCCGCTTCATGACACCTGTGACGGTGACATCAGTTTGCAATAAAATTTCATCAGCGCCAGGCGATTGGTTGGCTTGTAATATAGCCCAGCTGAGGGTGTTGGCGACCAAACCCGTACCATTGTCATTGTTTACAGTGACAGGGAATATGCCAGCTTGGGCTGTATTGACAGATAAAACAGATGAGGAGGCTAAGCACAATGCCATTGCTTTTGAAAGGCGATTTTTTATCATGAGCGGACGTGTTTTTTTAAAGGTAAGGATTAAACCATGGAGTGTGCCTATAATCAAATACTTACAATGTAATTGCTTATTGTTTGTAGTTGTACAATTGTGTAATAGACTCGCTTCAGGTAGAATCCCTTTTTTATCAAAAACACACGCCATGAAAAAATTTGTTTTGCTCAGTTTGTTACTCACATTTTTTTCAGCATCAGCTGAAAATAAATATTCCTACCTTTGGGGCATCCAGTTTCCAGCATTGATAACCCCAGATACACCTTGTTGTTTTGATTACGATGGTGATGGGGTCAATGATGATGGTTTGGGCGCGGCTTTGGCCTTGATGTCAGAGTTGAATGAAAACAATTACCAGCAAATTGCCGACCGTATTTTATTGGATAACGAAGTGGTCAAAGCTTTTCATTGGCATGGTTTGAATTTGGCACAAGACAACAACAACTTCACTTTTCAGATAACAGATGCCACCATCAATAACCCTGAAGTGGGTTTTATTCAAAGGTATTATGGCTATGCAGATTTAACCATTGATACGGCTTTGACACACAACCTATTCTCGGGCGAATTGATGAACCGTAAAGTCACGGCTACTGCGCCGATGTTGACCAATTTCTTGCGCATGGAAGGCCCGTTTGGAGATGATGCTTTGACGCTTTATGATGTCAAGTTTGAAGCTGATTTGGTTGAAGATGAAGGTTTGTGCCAAGGGGTGTGTACTGAGCAAGAATTGAAGGACCAAACCGTCGTTGGCAGTGGAAAACTGGGTGGTGTATTGCCAGCCTCAGAAGTATTTTCTGCAATGAATGAACAGTACCGTTTTTGTGCTTGTGCGGGCGTTAACCCAACACAAGACCTGCTCACATGGGAAGCCAATGATTTTGCAGGCAGCCTGATAGCCTCATGTCAACAAGACGTTGAGGCATCAAGTTGTTCCCAGGCTGATTATTGTTCAACCTTAACGCATGTCTGTGGTTATGCACCTGTTTTGGGCTTGGCTTTGGATTTAGATACTGACCAAGACGGCATCAATGATGCATTTTCAGTCGGGTTGCGTTTGGGTATTTCTGGTATTGATGAACTGAATTTACTGGATTTAATATTTGAAGATTCATTTGAATAAGCATTGCTGCAATGACAAAGTTTGAAAGGGAGTATCAGGCTCCCTTTTTTGTGCCTGTTGAAAAAAATGTTATCTACCCCCAATTTAATAACATCTTATAAATTAATTTGGAAATTATGAATATCAATAAATTAACAACCAATTTCCAACAAGCAGTGAATGAAGCACAGTCCATTGCGGTTGGAAAAGACCATAACATGATTGAAACAGCGCACTTATTTAAGGCGCTGTTGAACCAAGAAAATTCATCACTGAAAAATGTCTTGATGAAATCAGGCGTTAAAGTGGGCGCTTTGTCAGATGAAATAGAGCAAGCCATTAACAACATGCCAACGGTTTCGGGCAATGCAGGGCAGGTGAATTTATCCAACGGCTTGATTCGTGTTTTGAACTTGTGTGACAAGTTGGCCCAAAAGCGTGGCGATCAATACATAGCCAGTGAGTTGTTTGCTTTGGCGGCGATAGATGCCAATGACAGCATGGGCAAAGCTTTGAAAAAAGCAGGTGCCCAACGCGACTCATTAGAACAGACCATTGATGACATCCGTGGTGGACAAAATGTGGATGACCAAGGTGCTGAAGAAAACCGTCAGGCTTTGGAAAAATATACCATTGACCTGACTGAGCGCGCTGCACAATCAAAAATGGACCCCATCATTGGGCGTGATGAAGAAATTCGCCGCACCATTCAAATTTTACAACGCCGCACAAAAAATAACCCGGTCATCATCGGTGAACCGGGTGTCGGTAAAACGGCCATTGTTGAAGGTCTGGCGCAACGCATTGTGAATAACGAAGTGCCAGAAGGTGTTAAAGGCAAAAGATTGTTGTCATTGGACTTGGGGGCTTTGATTGCTGGAGCAAAATACCGCGGTGAATTTGAAGAAAGACTGAAAGCATTGCTCAATGATTTGAGCAAACAAGAAGGTCAGATTATCCTATTCATCGACGAATTACACACCATGGTGGGTGCAGGTGCGGCCGAAGGTGCCATGGATGCAGGTAATATGTTGAAGCCTGCTTTGGCTCGAGGCGAGTTGCATTGTATTGGTGCCACCACATTAGATGAGTACCGCCAGTACATTGAAAAAGACAAGGCTTTGGAACGTCGTTTCCAAAAAGTGTTGGTGGACGAGCCTTCGGTTGAAGACACCATTGCCATCTTGCGTGGTTTGAATGAGCGTTATGAAGTGCATCATGCGGTTGAAATTACTGATCCTGCGATTATTGCGGCGGCAACCTTATCGCATCGGTACATCACAGACAGAAATTTGCCTGACAAGGCCATTGATTTGATGGATGAGGCAGCCAGTCGCATTCGCATGGAAATTGATTCCAAGCCTGAAAAACTAGATCGCTTGGATCGCCGTTTGATTCAATTGAAGATGGAACGTGAAACGCTGTTGCGTGAAAAAGACAAAGCATCGAAAAAACGCCAGAAAGAACTTGAAGACAATATTGAAATCATGGAACGCGAATATTCTGACTTAGAAGAAATTTGGAACAGTGAGAAAGCGGCGGTCCAAGGCACAACACATTTGAAAGAAGCACTAGAAGAAGCCAAAGCACAGTTTGATCAAGCCAAAAGGGCGGGTGATTTGGCGAAAATGTCTGAAATACAGTACGGCACAATACCCCAATTAGAGCAGCAAATCGAGCAAGCGACTGAGGTTGATATGACTCAATTCCAACTGTTACGTAACAAGGTGACAGAGGCTGAAATTGCCGAAATTGTTTCGATGTGGACTGGTATTCCGGTGTCAAAAATGATGTCAGGTGAAAAACAAAAATTGTTGCAAATGGAGGACATCATACACAAGCGTCTGATTGGTCAAGATGAAGCAGTGAATGCTGTGGCGGATGCCATCAGGCGTTCACGCTCAGGTTTGTCTGATCCGAACCGTCCCATTGGCTCGTTCATGTTTTTAGGCCCCACTGGCGTGGGTAAAACGGAGTTGTGTAAATCTTTGAGTGAGTTCATGTTTGATACTGAGGACTCTATTATTCGTTTGGACATGTCTGAATTCATGGAAAAACATTCGGTGGCACGCTTGATTGGTGCGCCTCCAGGCTATGTTGGTTATGACCAAGGTGGTTATTTAACTGAGGCTGTTCGACGTAAGCCGTATTCATTGATACTTCTAGACGAAGTTGAAAAGGCGCATCCTGATGTCTTCAATGTCTTGTTACAGGTTTTAGATGATGGTCGTCTGACTGATGGCCAAGGCCGTACAGTGGATTTTAAAAACACGGTTATCATCATGACATCGAATTTGGGTTCTGATTTGATTCAAAGTCAAATTGATGAACCTTACAAAGTCATCAAAGAATCAGTGATGGGTGTGGTAGGTACGCACTTCAGGCCAGAGTTCATCAACCGTGTTGATGACATTGTGGTATTCCATCCGTTGAAGCAAGAGCATATCCGCATGATTGCCGGCATTCAAATTAAGAAAGTGCAAAAACGATTGGCAGCCAAAGACATGATTTTAGATATTGATGATGCGGCATTGGATTTCTTGGGCAGCGTAGGCTTTGATCCTGTTTACGGGGCAAGACCGCTGAAACGGGCGATTCAAGATGAACTAGAAAACCCACTGGCATCAAGGTTATTAGCGGGTGATTTTGTGGCTGGTCAAGTCATCAAGGCACGGTATGAAGGGGGGCAAATGAAATTTTCTGTAGGAAATTGACCCCATGTTGTCCATATTTTCCTACAAGCATGTAGGAAAATATGGACAGATATTTTTGAACCCGGTTGTCATAATGGTGTTCAGGATTCGAAGTCTTGGAGACGGGAACAGAGATGTTGAACAGTTATGGGATTAACTTACTCCTGCCATGGAGATGTGGGAGACTCGGGGTGAAAGGAGGAAGTTGTTATGCTTCCACAGAAATTAGCCGCCACTGATTTAAGTGGCGGTTTTTTTTTGGCTGTGAAAAAAGTAAACTTTGGCTACAATAGGCAGATGCAAGGATTCTTTTTTCAAATGATTGTTGGTGTTTTCAGCCACATGTCCCTTAAACGCGCTCACCAATGGGCGGCTTTTCTGGGTCGCATGGTTTGGCGTTTATCAGAAAAACAGCGGCGAATTACCACGGTCAATATCAAGTTGTGCTACCCCAATAAAACCACACAAGAACAACAGGTCTTAGCCAAAGCGGCATTGATAGAAACGGTTAAAACGTTTTTGGAGTTAGGGCGAGTATGGAAGAAGCATGCCAAAAATATAGAGGCATTGATTGTTAATGTGCATGGACAAGAAGCATTAGAGGAGGCATGGGGGGAAGGTCAAGGTGTGTTGTTGGCCGCACCGCATTTTGGTAATTGGGAAGTGTTGAATTTGTGGTTGGCAAAATATGAACCTTTTTCATTCTTATACAAACCACCCGAAAACCCCAAAATAGAACAGCTGTTGTATCGATATCGAGGCCAAAGTGGTGCCAACCAAATCATTGCAGATAAAAAAGGTGTTCGTCAAATCATACAAGCACTTAAAGACAAACATTTGATGGCCATCTTACCTGATCAACAACCAAAAGCAGGCCAGGGTGTTTATGTTGATTTCATGGGACAACAAGCCTACACCATGAGTTTGTTTTCAAAAATAGCAGCAAAAACACACGTTCCTGTGGTCATGGCAGTCGCTGAAAGATTGTCCGATGGTAAAGGGTTTGATATCCACATCAAAAGGGTGTCGGATGCAATTTATCAAATAGATGAATCAGGTGTGCGATGCATGAATCAAGCCATTGCTGAAATGGTGGCGATTAACCCGGCACAATATCAGTGGACTTACCGCCGCTTCAGCATCCAAGCCGACGGCAGCAAACTGTACCGTCGACCTGAAAGTTAAAAACCAATTATTGATTGTCTGTTGGTGCCAAGTTGTTGACAGGTAAATTGTTTTTCTGCCATGTGGCGTTATTTTTTAGGCTACTAGGAACTTGGATGTTGATGTTGTTTAATGTACCTGAGTACTGATCGGTCAATGTTAATTGACTGCTGCCTACAACGGTGTTGTCAGGCTCAATTCGTGGACAGCTTGGGCAAAATGATTGGGTGTAAATCATATCCAAACTGCTGTCATTATTTTCTCCCCAACCAATGGTCCAATAGGGTTCGCCTGATGCATCATATAAATAATGAACCACACCCCTGACTTGTCCTTGGGTGCTGATGCTCTCTCCCCAGCCGGCTTGACTTGGGGTGTACCAAAGTCCCGTGTGTTGTGACACAGTTGGCGGGGCGGCAAATTGATACCATTGCATTTTTTCTGCACTGAAATCATCACCAATTTGGCGCGTTTGAATCAAGTTGTTTTCATCAATCAAGGTGGTATTTGACCAGCCTACAGATTCATTAATGCCTTGACCCACTGTAAATGGTCCGTTGTGGTGGACATACAATAAGGAGTTGTAATATTGGTTTGCTTCTTCATCTTCAGCACCCGTGATGTACCAAATGGGGGAGCGATCAGGCAAGCCGGTATAATTGACATAGACCAATCTTTGGTTGTCGATGAAGTGAAAGTCTGTACCGTTACCTGAACGTACGGGGTTCCACCACAGGCCATTATTGGCTGTGATGTCGGAGCGGTCATTGATGTCACAGTGCGTGATGACACTGCACATGCCATTGTCTCCAATCTCGGCTTCAAGGATGCTGCCGCCGCCTGGATTAAACCCTTCATCAAAGACGGTGGCTTCGTGGTTTATGGAAAAAGACTTACCACAAGCGGCATCAGGCCTGACTGAAAAGACCAAGTCTTCGCTGGTTGTGGCGTTGGCTGCCAGTTTGCCCAGTGCCAATGCAGGTGTTTCTATGAATATGCTTTGAGGATCTTGACTTAAATTGGGGTGGTTTTTATCAAAAATACACACCGCTTGGTTTTGACTGATGCTTCCAGTTTGATTACAGGCAAATGAAATGCCGTCATTGCCTTCGGCATTTTGTATGCCTGTGGTGCTGTTGCTGCCATCTATGTCTTGTCCTTGGTACTGGTAAGTCCACTGACCAGTTGCTGGATACAAAATGGCTTGAAAATCTACATTTTCTATGGCATCTGTATTCCAAAAATCCGCACCTTTCCACATGAATATTTCGCAAGCCAGGTTGTTGCCTGATTCAGCTGCTCGCGGGCAGTCAGTGAATGATTGGTGATAGAAATCGCTGTTTTGTAGGTCACCATGCATGGGCGCAATTCTTGCTGTTCCAGCATCGTGACTCGCCACCTGTGGTAATGGGCAGTCATTAGAAAAGTCTATGCCAGTTATGTTCCCGTTACTGAGGTAACCATTAGATGATGCACGCAAGTTAGTGAAGCCAATGCCATACAATTTACTGTATTGAATTTCAATATTGGCTGTGGCACCTTCATCATGAGCTGGATATTCGTTGGTACCGATGTTCCAGTCGATTAATTCGCCGGAGTTACTGATGTCGATAAAGTGACTCTGGCAGGTGCCGCTGCTGTTACCATAATGGTCGCTGCTGCCAGAGGGGGCTGTTGTAACACCCCTGTTTTTTGACAAGGCGGCATATGTTCCAGAAGCAGTGGTTTGTCCTTGATTTTCAAAGTGTACTCTTGTCTTCCAGCGCTCACCTGGGTCGATGACAGCGTCATTGTTGCCGCACATTTGCATCAATTCACTTTGGATGTTTTGGACATCCATGATTTTTATGTCAGGAGATTGAATAGCCAATGCTTGCGTTGCTTGTGAAAAACAGCCTTCACTGTCTGTCACTTTAACATTTACATTGTTAATAAAAGCTTGATTGAAGGTGATGTTAACATCTTTGCTTTTGGCATCAATGATGTCATCGGCATTGGTGTCCCATTCAAATTGATAGCCACCGGAACCACCTGTAGCTTGAGCCGATAATGTTAAAGGTACGCCCACTTTTTGGTCGCCCAATACACTGATTTCCAGTGTGGGTGCTTCACAGCCTGCAGAACCTTGTAAGGTCATTTGTTGCGTGTTCAATGGGTCCAGCCAATCTTTGAGTCTGGATTGAGCTGAACTTCCTTGATCCCATGATTCTGAGAAGCGACCGTACCAGTCAGGTTCGTCATTGCCACATGACGCACTGCCGCCATGCAATTGTCCAATAAGTAAGTTGTTGGCGTTCCATAAGCCAGCACCTGAAGAACCGCCTTCTGTTGTACCAGAATCCCAGTCATTGATACGAAAGTGACTGTTACCTGAGCCAGTTTCACCGCCGTATGAAGTGAGGCTTAAAGCATCGTTTTCATGACTGATGCGCTTGGCGTCACCGCTGGGGTGGTGAATTGAGGTTGCTGAATTGGGCACAGTATTTGAGCGATCCCAACCCGTGTATTCAACACCATAAGCCAAAAGAGGTGTTTGATTGAGTTCAACCAAGGCAACATCGGAATATGGATTGCTGGCACGGTATGTGGCGCCACTTTGGCGATTATTGAAAGTGCTGGTTGAAATGCTGTTGCCACTGATGCTGGATCCTGGTGCCCGACAAGTCTGAGACTGGTAATTCCAAATCAGTTGAATTGAAGCGGCAACATTTTGCCTTTCATTTAGTGAAGCCTGGCCATTTTCTCCTGAATAGCCACAATGGTCCGCGGTTAAGAAATAAGGTTTGCCATCTTTTGCTGTATTGTTAATCAGCTGACCAGTACAGTAATATCCACCACCATTGGTTTGAAACACATAACGCCCTACTGAGTTGATTTCAGCTTCCCAGCCTTCACCTTCAGGACATGCTACATCTATATTACAGCTGCCACTTTTTTGATTTAAGGTTTCACTGCCATGTTGATGAAAGCCACGAGCGACGTTTTGGATGTTGAATTTAACAAACGCTTTTTCTTTGGCGTTAACGGTCAATACCATTTTTGCTTGGTCACCAAGGATTTCACCAGACCATAAGAAGCCGTGTTTTGTGTTGTGCTCATCACTGAAAGAATGAGGTTGATAAAATTTATCTTTACCAAAAACCTGTAGTTCTGCTGAGTACGGTAAAAAAACATCTGACATGCCAATGTTTAAACTGACGGCATTTTTACTGTGGAAATTGATGATCCACTGCCAAGTGTCTGCATCTAATTGAATCCATTGGCCACTGGTGGCTTGGCCTTTGTTGAGTGAAATGTCATCAATCAGTGTGGCTGCAGCCACTTTAATCAGGCCATTGGGGTTGTCCGTTGCCGACAATTTCTCTTTTGCTATTAAAGTCTCAGGCAGCAGGTAATCCACTTCAGCTTGAGCTATAGAAAACAGGCTGATTAATATAAAGGTTAATTTGTTCATGTTACACCTATAAGGTTTCTTTCAGTATCAACGCTTGATGACCATTGCCTTCCAGTGCGCGTTTTTGTTTGTCAGCTTCTCTGCCTGATTCAAAAGGTCCCACTCGCACGCGGTGCCATTGTGTGCCATTAACGTCTATGGATTGTATGTGTGCTATTTGACCAGAAAAAGCAATGCGCGCTTTCAGTTCTTCTGCATCTTTTAAGTTTTTAAATGAAGCCACTTGAAGAATAAAGGAGTATTTTTTGGTGTCACGAGCGGCGTGTTGTTTCAATTCTTCTTTGGGGATGACCACTTCCATTTCTGGTAAAACACTGTAAAAATCATAGTCATTTTTTTTCTTTTTCACTGTTTGACTGACGTCTTCAACAGGTTTGCCTTGTGTTTGAGTTTGTCCAGGTACTGGTTGGTCAGGGTGGCTTATGGGTTGTGGCACCCAGCCTTTAACATAAATAAATGTGGCCAGTAACAAGCCGAACAAAATGCCGCCAACCAAAATAATCCAACCGGGAACTGGTCTTTTATGGCCGGCTTTTCGACTGGTTTTTCTGACGCTTCTTTTCTTTGTGGTTTTCTTCTTGGCCATTATTTATTTTTTGTCTTCAGCATGCATGGTTTCAGGCGCAGAAGCACCCAACAGTTTGAGCCCATTAGCCAGCACCAAACGGGTGGCTTCACACAAGTTTAACCGTGCGTTACGTAAATTCTCGTTATCGATTCGAATATGATGCGCGTTGTAATAGCTGTGGAACAATTGAGCCAACTCTCGCAGGTAATTGGCGACCGTGTTAACGCTGTAGCTTTGACCTGCTTTTTGAATTGTTTCAGGGTATTGCGACAACATTTTAATGATGTCTTGCTCGTGTTCTTCATTTAGTTCTTGGATTGATACATGGCCGATTTCTTCATTGTGTGGCCAACTTTGCTCCTCCAGCTTTCTGAATATGCTACAAATTCTGGCATGTGCATACTGAATGTAGTGCACTGGATTGTCATTGGTTTCTGATTTAGCCAAATCCATATCGAAATCTAAGTGCTGGTCATGTGAGCGCATCACATAGAAAAAACGCGCCGCATCGCAGCCGACTTCTTCAACCAATTCTTTTAAAGTGACAAACTGACCTGATCGGGTCGACATAGGCAGTTTTTCTCCATTTTTAAACAGATGAGCGAATTGAACCAATAAAATGGTAATTCGATCTGCATCAAAGCCCATGGCTTTGGCTGCGGCTTTCATGCGTGCAATGTAGCCGTGATGGTCAGCTCCAAATACATATATAAGGTGATCAAAACCACGCTCAAATTTATTCATTAAATAAGCAATGTCAGAGGCAAAGTAGGTTTTTAAACCGTTTTCACGCATCACCACACGGTCTTTCTCGTCACCAAAGTGCGTCGCATTGAACCACAAAGCCCCTTCTTTTTTATAAAGGTGGCCGCCTTCTTTTAATTTATCTAAAGCACGATCAATGGTGTCTGAATCATGTAAAGACTTTTCAGAAAACCATTCATCATAAAACACATTGAAATCTTCAAGGTCATTTTCTATGCCTTTGAGGATGGTTTTCAGCGCAGTCTTAAAAATTTTGTCGTAACCTTTTTGCAGCAATTCCTTGGCATTCAGTACCAAATCATCAATGTGCTTTTCTTTGTCACCACTGCCTTCGACACCCCCTGCACCTTCATCGGGATGAACTTGAGCAAAGGCAGCCACTTTGTCATGGCGGTAATCATCTCCACATTTTTTGCGCACTTTCCTGGCAATATCAAATATATAATCGCCTTTGTAACCATTGCTTGGAAAAGGAATTTGCTCACCACACAGCTCAAGGTAACGCAGCCAAACAGAGGTGGCTAAAATGTCCATCTGACGGCCATGGTCATTAACGTAATATTCGTCATGCACCTGATAACCTGATTGGCGCAAGACATTGGTCAAGCTGGAGCCAAAAGCGGCACCACGGCCATGTCCCACATGTAAGGGCCCTGTTGGATTGGCTGAAACAAACTCTACGGTGATTTTTTTACCTTCACCTGATTTGTTGCTGCCATATGTGTCTTTGTCTTGTAAGATTCGTTTGACCACTTGTAAGCGACAAGCGTCGGTAAGGTAAAAATTGATGAACCCAGGGCCAGCGATGTCTGTTTTTAACACATGAGATGAGTCAGCCAATTCATCTGTCACCATTTTAGCTATGTCTCTGGGTGCTTTTTTCAATGGTTTGGCTAAAACCAAAGCCACATTACAAGCATAATCTCCATGACTGCTGTCGCGCGTGCGTTCGATGTTGAAATTGATTTCTCCTTCAATATCAAAGCTGCCTTTGCGCTGTAAGCCTTCAATGGCGTTGGTAATCAACTCTCGAATGTGTCCAATCATCAAAATTCTCAAAAATTTAGTTAAGCCTGCCATTTTAGCAAAGCGTCAGCTAAAGGTCACCTTTATAAATCAACAAGACACATGAGTTTGCATGAATTATTTCTGATGTCACTGGTTGGGAGGGTAATGTTCTTTTTTAGGGGAGTGTTGAGGTGGCATGGTATTTGACAATTATCAATAAAACGTATTTATATGATCGTAACACTTGAAATTACATAATAAATAGTAATAATGAGAACCATTCCTATTATGATTAACAGTCAGACATGAAAGCGATGCAATTATCACAAGCCACCAAGGGAAACAGTTACCAAATTTGTGACAAACAATGTTCAGATGCTTTGAACCAAAAGCTCACATTGATGGGTTTGGGCATGGGCATGGTTGTTGAGTTGATTGCACTGTATAAGCATGGTGCAGTTGTTCAAACACCCTTTGGGAACATCGCCGTTGGATCTGATTTAATCGATACCATTTCAGTCGCGCTGATTTAAACACGGCATCATTGATGAACAAAACACCGCAAGTGGCGCTGATTGGAAACCCCAATTGCGGCAAAACCACCTTATTTAACGCCTTAGCGGGTCAAAACCGCAAAACAGGTAACTGGGCTGGCGTCACAGTCAGTCAAACCAAAGCCCACATCAAGCACCCTGAACAAAATTTCGATTTGGTTGATTTGCCAGGTATTTATGGCTTGTCCGTGGCTGAATTGTCTCAAGATGAACTGGTGGTCAAGCAAGCAGTAGAGCAGGGCGATATAGATGTATATGTCAATGTGTTGAATGCCGCAGCGATTGAACGAAATTTATTTTTAACCACAGAAATACTGGAATTAGACAAGCCAACCATTTTGGTGCTCAACATGGACGATGAGCGTGTACAGGCGGGCAAAACCATAAATGTCCAGCAACTCAGCACAGAAACAGGCTGTCCAGTGATAGCGACTACCGCTATATACGGAGCGGGCTTGAACCAATTGATTGAGCAAATCCAATTGATGCTATCAGGTTCTGGGCGGGTAACACACTATTATGCTGAGCTGCCAGAAGGCTTGACTTTGCCGGCAGCCAGTACGCGATCAGAAGCCGTAACGAAATACTTGAGCGAATCAGAAGATGTCATTGCAGAAACCAAGGCCGTGTTTGATGCACGCTTTGCGCAATCGATGGAGTTGGCAAAAAAAGTCAGCAGTAAAAATACAGATTCAAAAACAGAAGAGTCGTTCTCAAAGTTAGATTATTGGTTGACCAAGCCTATTACAGGATTGTTGGGATTTTTGTTCGCCATGTATTTGATGTTTTTCTTTGCCATCAATGTGGCCAATGTGTTCGTCGACTTTCTGGACATTGCAGCGGGTGCTGTATTCATCAATGGTGTATCGCAGTTTTTAGCTTGGTTGGGTGCGCCTGATTGGATCAGTGTGATTTTGGCCGATGGTGTGGGTGGTGGCATTCAAACCGTTGCGACCTTTGTGCCAGTGATTGGATTCTTGTTCTTGTTCCTGACCTTATTAGAAGAGTCTGGATACATGAGCCGAGCGGCTTTTGTTATGAATGATTGGTTGCAAGGGATTGGCCTTTCTGGAAAAGCCTTTGTTCCCCTGTTGGTCAGCTTTGGCTGTAATGTGCCGGCTGTTATGGCAACCAGACAACTGGCCAAACAAGATGAGCGGTTGATCACCATCTTGATGGCACCCTTCATGTCATGTGGTGCGCGATTGAGTGTGTACGCTTTGTTTGTCGCTGCTTTTTTTACTGAACATGCGGCGCTGATTGTGTTGGCTTTGTATGTCATAGGTATATTGGTAGCCATTGCCACAGGGCTGTTAATGAGAAAGACGATATTGCCAGGAAAGCCCGATCCCTTTGTGATTGAATTGCCTAAGTGGCGTTTCCCTGGCATGAAATACGTTTTAAAAACCACATGGTTTCGTTTGAAAAGCTTTGTGGTAGGCGCCGGTAAAATCATCATAGTGATTGTGGTGATACTACAGGTTATTTCGTCTGTTGGTAAAGACCTCTCTTGGAATAAAGCAGGCAGCGACGATTCGCTGTTGGCAGTGGGTTCACAAATGGCCACACCAATTTTTGCACCCATGGGCATTGATGAAGATAACTGGCAGGCGGTTGTTGGATTGTTTACCGGCTTGTTGGCCAAAGAAGTGATGGTCGGCACATTAGATTCATTGTATTCAACCCAAGTCGAAGACGAAACACCGCCCAGTATCATAGAAGAATTGTCAGAAGCCTTTGCTACCATTCCTGCCAATGCAGCTGATTTGGCAGGTGCGTTAACCGACCCATTGGGGCTGTCATTGACCGAGGTGGGTGATGAAACCGATATGGCAGCCACTCAAGAAGTGTCGAGCCAGTTATTCGGCATCATTCGAGATAAATTCAAAGATGGCTATGCCGCTTTTGCTTATTTGTTGTTTGTACTGTTGTATTTTCCTTGCGTCACAGTGGTCGGCGCCACGGCTAAAGAAGCGGGTAAAAACTGGGCCACATTTTCAGCAACCTACAGTACCGTGTTGGCCTATGTGGTAGCGACTTGTTTTTATCAAGTGGTGACATTTACCGCACATCCAGTGTTTTCAGGTCTGTGGTTGTCAGGTTCGGTGGTGTTGTTTGTTGGTTTTTACATGGTCTTGAAAAAAGTGGCTAATTCACCGAAAAACAAAACCATTCCTTTGAACATTCAGTAAGCATTTGTCTATAGGCTGTTGCGGTGCAAGGCAGGGGCAAGCCCTGCAACTACGTTATGGGATTCGTTGTAGAATGAACTGTGGTTGCACCCCTTGCGGATGCCGAATCTGGACAAACCGTTCCAAATTGTGGAAAAATAGGTTTCATGCCAAGGCAATTCAGAAAACACATCAGGCTTGAGTCATACGACTATTCCAGTAATGGTTTTTACTTCATAACCATTTGTTGTGACTATTTCAAACCACTTTTTGGCAAGATTGAGCATGAAGTGATGAAGTTGAATGCATTGGGGGAAGTAGCTCAAGCGCAATGGTTGGGTTTAGAAAGTAGGTATCCTCAAATTAAATGTCATGCTCACCAAATCATGCCTAACCACATGCATGGAATATTAGAGTTGCACAATTCGGTTAAGAGTGAATTACAGTTAAGTCAAGTTATTGGTGCTTATAAATCTTTGACACACAAATATGGAAGGGCGTTTTTTCTGGAAAAAAAGTTAGCTAAATTGTGGCAACCGAATTTTTATGAACATGTCATCAGGAATGATAAGGCCTTCCAAGCCATCACTGAATACATTGAAACCAACCCCGCACAATGGGATAAAGACAAATATTTCATTGAATGATGACTTTCTGTTGCGGTGCAATGGGCAGGGGCAAGCCCTGCAACTACAAATGATTCGGTAAATGGTGAACTGTAGTTGCACCCCTTGCGGGTGCCTGATCTGGTCTTGTGTTTCTATGAAAGGGTTTGCTTACCGGGTTGGTTTGTTCTTTGTATCGAACATTGTTGCGGTGCAAGGCAGGGGCAAGCCCTGCAACTACAAATGATTCGATAAACGGTGAACTGTAGTTGTACCCCTTGCGGGTGCCTGATCTGGTCTTGTGTTTCTATGAAAGGGTTTGCTTACCGAGTTGGTTTGTTCTTTGTATCGAACATTGTTGCGGTGCAAGGCAGGGGCAAGCCCTGCAACTACAAATGATTCGATAAACGGTGAACTGTAGTAGTACCCCTTGCAGGTGCCTGATCTGGTCTTGTGTTTCTATGAAAGGGTTTGCTTACTGGGTTGGTTTGTTCTGTGTATCTAACATTGTTGCGGTGCAAGGCAGGGGTGTATGGTGGTGATTTGGCCTGTAATTACGAGAATCTTTTGAACAGGGCGATGTCTGCTTGGTTGTGCTCTGTTATAGATGCTATTTGGTTCGTGCTTAAATCACTGCGTTGAATCCGTTTGAGTGACTGGTTGGCTTTGGGTAAGGGTTTATTCTCAAAACCTAAGTCATTGTGTAATGTGGTTATGGCTGCATTTAAAGCGCCAGTGGTAAACACCGCTGAAAAACAGTCATTTAGCACGTTTGTGGCCGTTTCAAGCAAGTCAATTTGATTGTTGTCAGTGTGATGTAACTGTCCAGCAAAACGCCTTGTTTGACCATTGTGTAATTCAGGGCTGGGTGCTTGCGACAGGAAATCTTCGAAGCCTAAAGACATAGCTGATGTGTGCATCGGATGATCCGTTTTACCGCAGACATAATTATAGTAGGACAAAACACGGTCAATAGGATCACGCAATAAAGTGATGTGATACAAAGGCTCAGCAGGTATCAATTGATACAACATGCCATGCATCGGGTGGTGGCCACAAATCAGGCGTGGGCAGTTTTTCTTGATGTTAATGATTTCAGGTAAACGGTTTAAATCGGGCGCATTGATGTGCAATGATTCTGACATCTTATATTGTGATGCTAAATACGACTCAAAAGAGGTGCCTGCGGTTTTAGGTACGTGTGAAAAAACCAAGGGTAAACTGTGGTCAGAGCCTAAAGGCTTAACGTATTGCTTTAAAAAAGCCACGTTCAAAGCAAAATTCTCAGCATCACTGCGCGAAAACCAATCCATAACAACTCAGAATTCAAAATCAAGCCATTGTACATGAGTTTTCCAAAAACCGTAATTACCCCTTTTGAGTGTGTCTTCAAAAACACCTAACCGTAGTTGTACCCCTTGTAGGTGCCTGATGGTTGGTATAAAGAAATATTGCGGTGCAATGGGCAGGGGCAAGCCCTGCAGCTACAAATGATTCGGTACACGGTGAACTGTAGTTGCACCCCTTGCGGGTGCCTGACCTGGCATTGTGTTTCTACGAAAGGGTTTGCTTACCGGGTTGATTTGTTCTGTGTGTCGAACATTGTTGCGGTGCAGGGCAGTGCAACTACAGATTTTTCAGGATGGTATCTCTTGCTGTTAGTTGATTGATCATGTAGATCCATTGATGCAGTGTAAAGTGGGGGCATGGTGGTGATTTGGTCTGTAATTACGTGAATATGTTGTTACAAAATGTTAATTCGTGACAAAAAGTGTCAGCACAAAAATATACAAGCTTGGAAATCGAAAAGATTTACTATAGAATCACCTTAAATGTGACGTAGACCACATTTAGAGTAAAAATAATCAAACTTGTCGTTGTGTGGAAGTGTCATCTGGCCTAACCTATAGCTCAACAAGGTTAATTAGCTTGTTTAAATTAAACAAAAAATTTTTTGAGGTAAATAAAATGAAAAAGAATCAACAAGGTTTCACATTAATTGAATTAATGATCGTAATCGCAATTATCGCGATTTTAATGTCTTATGCTATTCCTGCATATCGTGATTACACCATCCGTGCGAAAGCTGGTGAAGGTGTTGCTTTGGCTGCTGGTGCAAAATTAGCAGTTTCTGAGTACTTCATTAATGAAGGTGCATGGCCTACGAATAATGTTAAAGCTGGAATGGCAGTTAATACCGATATCAAAGGCGCAAACGTAGCTTCTATTACTAATGCTAGTGGTGTTTTGACGGTGCTTTTTGCAAATGACCCAATTCTGGCAGGTAAAAGTGTTATTTTATCACCAGCATCTGCTGCTGGAGCAGGAAGTGTTGAGTGGACTTGTAAAACTGGTTTAGATTTCCGTTATGTTCCTGTTGATTGTAGAAATACACCATAAGTGATTGTAACAATCTAAAAAGAATAAAGGCATGGATTTCCATGCCTTTTTTTATATAGAAAAAATAAGTCAAGTCTCAAGGAAAAAGATGAAAAAAATAAGCTATATTCCTCATATAGTTGCTTTGTGTCTCATAATTGCTTTTACAGCTGCTCTATATTACCCTGCTTTGGCGGGTGCCTTTATTTTTGATGACTACCACAGTTTAAGCTTTTTAAAATACATTAATGGCGATGTGAACTTAGACAATGTACTTAATTTCATTTCCTTTGCTGATACCGGCCCGCTCAAGCGACCAATTTCTGTCTTGTCTTTTTTGATTGATGGGAACAATTGGCCCACAGATCCATTCCCTTTTAAAAGAACAAATTTAATCATCCATATTTTCAATGCTGTTCTTCTGTATTTTATAATTCTGGTGATTCTTAATCAATCTTCTTTAGGTACAAAGCAGACAGCCATAATTACCATATTTTCTGTGGCTTTTTGGGTTTTGCATCCCTATTTATTATCTACTTCCATGTATGTGGTTCAAAGGATGGCAATGTTATCAGCCACATTTGTCTTTTTGGGGGTGTTGACTTTTTTGTTATTGCGAAAGAAAGCTGAAATCAGTCCCCATAATAGAACTTATAATCTGATTGCTGTTGTGTTTTTGGGGTGCACAATGCTGTCTGTATTAAGTAAAGAAAACGGAATATTGTTACTTTTGCTTATTCCGTTACTTGAAAAACAGGTCGTGCAAAATTATTGGGGCTTTTCTCAACTCCCCAAGACTTGGCGTTTGCTGCTATTTTGGCTACCAGTAACCACTTTTGTATTTATTTTCATTTTGCAGATACCTGGTTATATGAGTGGTTATGCAGACCGAGAATTTACACTTTATGAGCGTTTGATATCACAGCCAAGAGCGATAGTAAATTATTTGCATCATTATGTGACACCATATTACCTTACAGAAGGCATTTATACTGATGGCTTTATCAAGTCCACAGGATTATTCAAACCGGTAACAACAATCATTTCTGTTTGTTCGATTGTTGCGATGTTTTTGTTGGCATTTGTTAAAAGAGCAAAGTGGCCTATTTTTAGTTTTTCAGTTTTTTTCTTTTTTGTTTCGCATTTGCTTGAGTCAACAATATTTCCTCTCGAGCTTTATTTTGAGCACCGCAATTATTTGGCATTTGCGTTTTTGGCATTACCAATGGTTTCGTTTTTGTTCAATAAGTGGTCTACAATTGGAACGGTTATATTATCCGTGGTTTTATTGTTCACATCGTTTCAAACCTTCTTAAGGGCCAGTTTATGGGGAAATGATTTTCTGATGCACAAAGAAACTGTTTTGGCATTTCCTGAGTCAAACAGAGCAAGGGTTTGGACCTCAAACTATTATTCAAGTTGGGGCGACTATAACAGTGCTGAAAAGGTGCTTAAAGAAGGTTTAAGCAACAATGATAATATGGAGTTAAAACTGAACCTGTTGCTGATTTCATGCCAAAAACATCAATTTTCTAATGAGGAATACAATGCTTTGAATGCCATGTTAAGAAAAGAGCGACTGATTAGGAAAGATTTAAAGGTATTGGGAATGATCATTGGGCAAATACTAAATGCTCAATGTGGATTAAGTTTGCATTCAGAAAAGTTATATCAGGTGCTGAATTCATTTAAGTACTCAGTAGAAAATAACAACTCTAAAGGTCAGTTGTTATTGGGTTTGAGCTTTGGTAGGTATTATTTTAAGCAAGAATCGTTTGATGTTGCCTCCGAATACTTCCTAAAAGCTTTTGCTTTGGGGATGGATTATGAAAATATGATTAAAACAGTATCTGAGTTTTTAGTGGTTGGTAGGCCAGATCTGGCACTCAACTTAATTAAACTTGGTAAAGACAGGTACACAGAGGAATTTAAGTATAAAATTGATTGGAAAAGACATAAAGAAGAGTTGTTATACTTTGAGCGGATAGCCTATGAAGATTTAGAGGAAAAAAAATGAAATTGTCAATTATCATACCAGCAAAAAATGAATCAGAGAGTTTAGTTACTCTTATTCCTGAATTAAAAATGCAACAACCCAATGCTGAAATCGTGGTAGTCAATGACGGCTCGACCGACGACACAAAATCAATTTGTGAAGCAGAAGGCATTATTGTGGTTGATCATCCTTACAGCAAAGGTAATGGGGCTGCCATTAAATCAGGTGCCAGAGCTGCTACCGGTGAGGTTTTGGTGTTTATGGATGGCGATGGCCAGCATCAACCCAAAGACATCGAGCGATTAATTGAGGAGTATGAAAAAGGTTTCGATATGGTGGTTGGTGCTAGGGATAAAAAATCACAAGCCTCATTGGCACGATTATTCGGTAATGGCATGTACAACCGGATTGCGAGTTATATGACTGGGCATAAGATTGAAGATTTAACCTCTGGTTTTCGCATCGTTTCAGCAGATAAGTTTAAACAGTTCTTGTACCTGTTACCCAATGGTTTTTCTTATCCGACAACCACAACCATGGCTTTTTTTAGGGCAGGGTTTTCTGTTGGCTACTTACCGATTGTGGCCCCAGAACGGATTGGTGAAAGTCATATTAATATCTTAAAAGATGGCGCGCGGTTTTTTTTGATTATCTTTAAAATTGGCACCTTGTATTCGCCAATGAAACTGTTTTTCCCGGCAAGTTTGACGTTTTTTCTGACTGGTTTGATTTATTACATTTATACCTTTTTTACAGACGGCCGTTTCACCAACATGGGAGTTCTGTTATTCAGTACATCTGTCATGATTTTTTTATTGGGACTGGTGTCTGAGCAAATTACTTCCTTGATGTACCAAACAAGAGAAAATGACAAAAAGTAGTGCCTCTGTCACAAAAAAGGAGGCAGGCGAGGAGCGTCTCATTAGAGAGGTGGCTGGCAAAAAGGTGTTGTTTATTGCAACGACATATCTGGATTACCTGAGGATTCAACAAGAACTCAAGCTGATTAAATTACATGCTAAACAAGTAGATGTGATTGTTTCAAAAAACAAAACATATCTGCTTAGACTGTTCACTGTATATTTTAAATTGTTATTTAAATCTATAAAAAGATATGACGTTGTTTTTTTAGGCTTTGCTCCTCAGCTTGTACAATGTATTTGGTGGTGGAAATTTAGGAAAAACAAAGTCATCATTGACTTTTTTATTTCATTTCATGACACCCTGGTACATGATCGAAAGAAGTTCAAAGACCAAGGTTTTGTATCAAATAGATTACTCTGGTTAGATAAATTTACCTTGCGTAAGGCGGATTTGATAATAGCTGATACAGCACACCATGCTGAATATTTTATTCAAGATTTGAACGCAAACAGATCGAAGACTACGGTTTTGTATTTAGAGGCAGACTCTACATATTATTTCCCTCAAAATGTTCCCAAGCACGAAAAATACAGAAATGATTTTGTGGTTTTCTATTTTGCTACGGTTTTGCCTTTACAAGGTGTTGATGTGGTGATTGATGCCATTACTCAGATAAGTGATGCTCAGATATACTTTGTTTTTGTTGGGCCATTAAGCCAATCACAAAAAGACAAACTCCATTTGCAGGAAAAGCTGACTTATTATCCTTGGTTGGAACAAGTGAATTTGGCAGAATTGATTGCACAAGCCGACCTCTGTTTGGCAGGCCACTTTAATGACTCCATTAAAAAAGCAAAAAGAACCATCCCAGGCAAAGCATATATTTTCGAAGCCATGGAAAAGAAGATGTTGCTGGGTGAGAATGAGGCTAACAAGGAACGTTATCCACAACAATATAAAAATGTGAAATTTGTCGAAATGGGCTCTTCACAGACATTGAAAGAAGCAATATTATCAGTTGCAGGAGCGCAAAATGACAACAAAAGTTAATTGGCTACCAATGCCTCGGTTTCTACTGAGAAAAGCGGCCATAATCTCGATAATGAAACGTCTTGATTTGAAAAATAAAACAGTTTTGGAGTTTGGTTTTGGCGCAGGTGAAATGCTTAAATGGTTTCATGGTAAAGGTGCAGATGTAACCGGTGTGGATTTTTCTGAAGACGCACTGATGATGGCTTCCCAAAGGTTGCAAGAAGCTGGCATATTGAAAAATATTAAACTTCATTCAGAATCGTCTGAAATATCAAATCAAAAATTTGATTTTGTTTGTGCTTTTGAGGTGTTAGAGCATATAAAAAACGATGTTGAGACGATCAAAGAATGGGGCAATATGTTGAACCCTGGAGGTTCACTCATTATTTCAGTTCCAGCCCACATGTCAAAATGGAATGACAGTGATGTTTGGGCTGGTCATTATCGACGGTACGAGCGAAAACAGTTGGTTGAGGCGTTCAGTGGTGATGAATATCAAATCATTCAATTGTGGAATTATGGTTTTCCTATTTCCTTGTTGCTGGATAAGTTTTTGGGAATGAGTAAAAAGTCGGAAGTTAAAGGCAAAGACGCAGCAATTGAAAAAGAACAATTATCTAAAAAAAGTGGTACCGAAAGAAAAAACAGGTTGATCTATAGGTTGTTGTTTAATGATTTTGTTATGTTCCCCTTTTATGTCATTCAAAAAATCTTTTTCAATAAAGATTTGGGTTCAGGCTATCTGATTCATGTGGTTAAAAAATAAAAATATTTTTAAGTGGCTTGGCTATCTCCTTGGAATTGGTGCCATTTATTTTGTTATAAAAACCATAAGAGAAACTGGCCTCAACTGGGAACAATTGACCACTTTCATAAATGATATGGATGTCTTACTATTGCTGGTTGTTTTGATTTTGTATGTGGTTGTGATGTTGATTGGAGTCTTTATATGGTCTTTGATAATAAATACACTGTCACAAAAGCATTGTTTTTATCATTTTGATCAATTGATATTAGTACATTCTCGGTCAAATATTGGGAAATATATTCCTGGAAATTTCATGCAATTTGTTGGTAGAAATTTATTAGGGAAAAAATTAGGTTACACGCACTCAAATTTGGCTTTGAGTACTTTGATTGAAGTGAGTATATCTGTATTTATTGGTTCAGCGATGATGGTTTTTATTATGTTATCAGGAGCCTCAAATATAGATGTTTTCAGGATGGATTTTGGTTCTGGTTCCAATCAATTGATTTGGTCACTGATTGCGGTTTTTGCTTTGTTCTTTATCATTTTTTTCAAGGATAAGGTGATGATTCTCGCTGAAAAATCTAAACTTGTGCTGAAAAATAGGCAAGTCATGTTTTTGATAACAGTGGCATTTTGTCTTGCATACGTCATTATGGGGTTATGTAATACTGTTATTTATGCTGTTCTAGATAATGAAGTTAAATTCATTGATTTTATGAATTTGTTATTGGTCTATATCTTGAGTTGGACCATTGGTTTCATACTCCCCGGACCTCCAGGAGGTTTGGGTGTTCGAGAATTTATTTTTATTAATTTACTCTCACCTGTATACCCATTAGCTACCATTACACTTGTGGCTTTGATACTAAGAAGTATTAATGTTTTTGGGGATTTGCTATATTCCTTACTTGCGGAAGCTTATATAAGAATTACAAAATGAAAACGAAACTAAAGAAGACAGGAGAGCGGGTAATAGCTGATAAATATTCTGATGATATTAATGAGTTTTTTATTTATCAGTGCCACATAGCTACTTATGAGTTTGCAATTCCTTATCTGCAAAATAAAAATGTATTAGAATTTGGTTGTGGTTCAGGTTATGGGAGTCATTATGTTGCTGACAGTTGTTCTGAGATTGTTGCTGTTGATATTTCTCAGCAAGCCATATCGTATGCCCAAAAAAAATACAAAAAGGATAACTTAGAATTCAAACGTATAGATGATATAGACACAACAGATTTACCCTTTCCAGATGCCACTTTCGATGTAGTGATTTCATTTCAAGTGATAGAGCATTTAAAAAAAGATGAGCACTTTTTTAAAGAATTGAACAGGGTATTAAAAAAAGAAGGTGTATTGATTGTAGCTACACCAGATAAAACAAGCAGGCTATTTTCATTTCAAAAACCATGGAACCAATACCATATTCGTGAATATGACATGAGCACTTTGGTAGCAAATGCGTCACAGTATTTTAAAGTCAATAAGGCAATTTATATGACTGCAAGAAAAGATTTGGTTGACATGGAAATCAAAAGAACTAAAAAACTTAGGTTGCTTACTTTGCCATTTACTTTGTGGTTTATTCCAGAGAAGTTGAGAATCATGTTTTTGACATTTTTGAAAAAATATAATGGCAAGAAGAAAAATAAAGAAAAACAAAAATTTGATTTTGACCATAAGGACATTTATTTAACCAACGATCATGATAAAAGTATCAATTTAGTTATTGTAACCACAAAGGACTGAAAAGTAAGCACACTATAATAATACGTGTTCGGCCTAAAATTGTTTCGTTTTCAACAGCTTTACAGTGTTTTCAGAGTCAGATAATATGCGGCAATCTCTGGGTGGGTATATTTAGGTGAAAGAGGTTGGGAAAATATTGAACCATGTCAATAGAGACTCTATAAAATTTCTTGGGTACTTGAACGAAAATTAAGGTATTATCTATGAATTATTTATTAGCTCTTGATACAAGAGTCCACCCAATTTATTAATAATATTTTTATAATGAAGAGTTAAATATGCAAAATTTTCCACTTTCTCATAGGTTCCTAGTTTTTGGCGCCTTTATTGTCTCAGGTGTTGCCGGCTTAGTTTACGAATCAGTATGGTCCCAATATTTAGGGCTTTTTTTAGGGCATGCCGCTTTTGCACAAACATTAACTTTAGCCATTTTTATGGGTGGTATGGCCTTAGGTGCTTGGATCGTTAGCAAAAATATTAATAAGTTTAAAAATGCGGTGTTGGCATATGCAGTCATAGAGTTAATTCTTGGATTATTGGGCTTGGTATTTCACAATGTTTTTGACTTTACAATTCATTATTCTTTCGATGTCATTTTCCCCAGTTTAGGTTCTCCAGCGCTCATAACGATTTTGAAGTGGTTAATCGCCAGTTTCTTGATACTACCGCAGTCTATATTGTTAGGTGCAACTTTTCCGTTGTTGAGTTCGGGCATCATTCGACGGGCGGGTCGCTCTGAAGGTGGAATCATTTCAATGCTCTATTTTTCAAACAGCTTGGGTGCCGCCTTTGGTGCAATTCTTGCAACTTTTGTTTTGATTCCTGCAGTAGGTATGCCAGGAGCCCTTTTGGTGGCGGGGATTTTAAATCTTTTTGTAGCCTTAGCAATTTATATTGTTGCTAAAGCCAAAGAGCCGTCTTTCAATCGATCAAATATAGACATAAAAAGCAAATTTGATGCTAATTCAATTTCTAAAACTTTGATTGTTTCTGTTGCTCTGTTCACGGGTTTTGCCTCATTTGTTTACGAAATTTCATGGATTCGAATGTTGAATTTGGTGCTTGGTACCACATTGCATTCCTTTGAAATCATGTTGAGTGCTTTTATATTGGGTCTTGCCTTGGGTGGGCTGTGGATTAAAAAGCGTATTGATCATATTCAAGATATTGTGAAGTACTTGGGTGTGATTCAAATTCTTATGGGAACATTGGCCTTGTTAACTATGCCTATGTATATTGAATCATTCTCGTGGGTTGCAGAAATATTAAAGCATGTTTTGAAATCCACCGACACAGGGTATACGTTTTATAACATTTTAACAGCAGTGTTAGCGATGCTAATCATGATGCCAGCTGCTTTTTTTGCTGGAATGACATTGCCATTGTTGACTATGATCTTAATGAAAAAAGGTGAGAATGAAACTGCAATCGGTAAAGTTTATGCATTCAACACTGTCGGTGCGTTATTAGGTGTTTGGTTTGCGATCCATTTAGGAATGATCTATTTGGGTCTGAAGTATATGCTGGTATTTGCATCATTGGTTGATTTTGTTTTGGGTTTACTTTTAATAATGAAAGCCAGAAATGAAGGCAAATTTAGGTTGGCAAACGTATCTCCTGCGGTTTATCTTGTTGCTTTGATTTTGGTCATTGTGGTTGCAGATTTTTCACCCAGAACCTTGGCATCAGGTACTTATAGGTATGCAAGAGATACCATTTCTGACAAATCAGAGGTTCTTTTTTATGAAGATGGAAAGTCAGCAAGTATCAGTGTAACCAAAGAAGTTAAAAATAATTTAGCTACATTGGTGATAGCAACAAATGGAAAGCCAGATGCAGGAATAATTGTAGGTAGCGATACAGCTTATTCTGTTGATGAGCCCACAATGGTACTCGCAGGAGCCATTCCTTTATTGATAAAACCCAATGTGAAAAATGTTGCTAATATTGGTTTTGGTTCAGGGTTAACCACCAATACGCTTTTGGCTTCGGAATCTTTAGAGACCTTGGATACCATTGAAATAGAGCCTAACATGATTGAAGGTGCTAAATTATTTGGTGAAAAAAACGAGAGGGTATTTAAGGATGAAAGATCTAATTTAGTGATTGATGACGCTAAAACATATTTTGCTTCAAACAATAAAAAGTATGACATCATAGTTTCAGAACCTTCTAATCCTTGGGTAATGGGTGTAGGTAATCTTTTTACTGAAAATTTCTACAGTCATATAAAAAACTATTTAAATGAAGATGGTGTATTAGTGCAATGGTTGCAGCTGTATGAGATCAGTCCTACGGTGCTGGCTTCAGCTTTTAACGCCATTACGCAAGAATTTAATTACTTTGACTTGTACCGTGCTAACAGTGGCGATGTAATCATGGTTGTCAGTGACAGCCAAATACCAAAATTTAAATATGGGCAATTTGAACAATTGCCAAGTTTGCTTAAATCTGATTTAGAAAGGATTGGGATTTCTCATTTGTCTCACATCACAACAAGAAAAGCTGGAAACAGTGAAATACTTGGAAATGTATTTAGGTTTTTAAGTAAGGCTGTAAACAGCGACTATTTTCCAATTCTTAGTTTACAGGCACCAAAGGATAGATATAAAAATGTTTCTTCCATTCATTTGTTTGAATATACAAAATTTGGCCTGCCTGTTTTTGAAATCTTAGGCACACAGGCCGATTATTCTACTGAATCTTTTAGCGGGTATGACAAAAATCATCCATACCTAAAACTTATGAGTAGCAGAATGAATCTTCTTGAATATCTTGTAAGCAATGAAAATAAAGATTTAACAACAATAGAAAGTGGATATGTACACATATTTTCACAGTCAGATTACTATTGCGGTCAAAATGATGTTGCTAAAGAGCAAAAATGGACTGGAAATTTAATCGATATATTGAACCATGTTGCCATTTTAGGGACAGACCAGGTCAGCAAAATTTTTGAAAACACCCAAGTTATCAACTGTTTGGACTTAATCAATAATAAAGAATTAAAAAGTACTGTTGAGTTATTAAATCTATTTTATAAAAAAGATTATTATTCTTTTATTCAGTTATCTAATGAAATATTGAAAGTAGATGTTGACCTGCATATAAACATAAAGAAGGAGCTGTTTAATTACGGTCTATTTTCTATTATTATGTTACAAAGTTCCAATGGCGAGCTGCCATTAACTGCTGACTTATATTTGAGGGACCGAGGAATGTTCTGGCAGCAACACTCTGCTTGGTTGTTGGCTCAATTAGAAGGCATTTGAACAAACGCTATTTTGAATGTTTTAAAGTCAAATTATTTTAAATCAAAATCCGTCATTATGTATTGAAAAAATGGCGGATTTCAAGCGTCACCACGTGACATTTTGGTTATAGATGATATGTCTGTAAATTAACTTTACCCTGATAAGTTCAAGTTTCTTCCAAGAGCTTTAATTGAGGAAAAGATTGAGTCATTTCAAAAAGCGAAAACCTACCTTTAGAAGCAAGTAGCTTCAAATTATTTTTGAAAAAATTTAATAGCAATGATTTAACTTCTTCATTTTCTCCAGATAGTTTATTGTTGAATAAGTCAACTCTGACGAGGATATGCGTTATTTGGTGATTCGAGAGTTTTTGTGCTAAATCATTTGTGTCAGAGGCATTTCTTGCATAGTGAAAAATCATTTCACTTTGTAAAGTGTGTGGAATATCCAAGTAATAGCGTCGGTTACCTGTATATACGCCCAATAATTTACCCTTTTGTGGAACCAGTTCGTTTGCCATTTGATTGAGTGAGTAATAAGGCAATTGATTGGAAATATAATCATCCTTACTGATCTCTCCCAAAATATAGGGCAAAGGATCGATTTTTTTATATAAATTGACAGCATAGGATAAATTAAAGGCAAAATAGATTGCCAAAAACACTGCTATGATGGCTTTAGCACCTGATAAGGATAATTGGCCCTTTAACCATTGGCTAATGTGATGTATGCCAAATACGGCTAATACAATCATCGGGGTCACTATGGTAATGATGTATCTGATTCTCATGTCCACAGCAAACATGGTATATAGTAATGTAATAACAACAAAGCTGGCAAAAAATTGATGACGCCAATTGCTTTTTATTCTGAGCAATAACAACAAAGCGAAGAGCAAGAGCATGGGATTTAATTTACCATCAAAATACTTGGGGTTGTCATCTTGACCTTCATAAAACACCCTGAGTGGGAGTGCTAAAGAGTAAATAGGGTTCTCTTGGTACGCCAGTCGCCTGAAGGTGAGGGGTTTCATTTTTTCTTCATTACTTGGAAAAAGAACCTGTTCTGTCTCAGCTGTAGTATTTTCGCTGAATTGAGAAAAGAATGAATCATACAACGGGTAAATAGGATTTCCAGTTAGTGTGGTATTGCGTATAGCCCAAGGAGAGAATATCAGTAGCGTTAAAATAGAAAAAATAGACAAGTACTTGATGATTTTTAATTGGGTATTTGTGTTTTTTTTGTGAATCTTGATATAAAAATACCCAAATAATAATGCCAGTATGGTCACTGCCATCATGGCATTGTATTTAGTTGATAAAGCCAAACCACAACTGATGCCGGCAATCATTAGCCACTTCATTTTTTCGGGTTTTTCTAACCAAATGATGACAGAAAACAAGGCGGCAGTAGTAAAGAACAACAAGCCCAAATCCACATAGACAGTGACTGAGAGCTTTAATATAAGAGGTAGTGTTAAAAACATGAGGCCACCCAACAAACCCCAAAAGCTATTCAAATACCTTCGAATGAATAAGAAAATCAAAAAAGCCGTAGCGAGGGCAAAGAGAAAGTGGATGTATTTAGCAGCAATATCAAAATTTAAAGCCACCGGAAAATAATACAACAGGTCAATTAATTGAGGATAATAAGAAAACTCCATTTCAGGAACGACACTTAAAACACTTTCGGTCAGCCAGATTTTAGGAAGTGCCAAGTGGTGCGTTTGTGCATCCCTGCTAACAGGAGGAACGGAGGATATGATAATAACGAAGCCAATGATTGCCGCATATGCGAAAGTAAAAAGTGTTTTTTGTATTTTATTCATTTTATCAATTACCAATTTTACAGCCATTGTAGCAAATTTCTTCTTAGCAAAATTGATAATAAAGGCTTTATATGAACGGCTTCATGGATGTCGAAGAGGATGGTGTTTAGCTGGCTATAAAGCAGGGTGGTGAGCATGAAATCGGCAAAGTCATAACAATAACATTCGTGAATATAGTGGGTTCGATGTTAAATTATTAATGCAGTAAATATATGTTTTCTTACTTTTTTTGTGACGCTGGAAAACGTGGCGAACTGTTTGTATAATTTCGGCTGTGTTTAAGCACTGTTGACTATTTATGTGGAAAAAGGTAATGGCGCGAACTTTCTCAAACCTAAGCTGGAGGAATTAACATGTCAAAAGTTAAAGTTTCATTTGTACATTTTCTAATCAGTGCAATTTTTATTCTTTTATTTTGCGCTTTCGTTTATTTTGTCTGGTATCAACAAGTTTATTTCAACGTTTCTGGTGTGGGTGTGCCTTTAAAGCTATTGTTTGTTGTTGATGTTATTTTAGGGCCATTGTTGACATTGATCATTTATAAAGAAGGGAAAAAGTATTTAAAAATGGATTTGCTATTGATTGCTTTGTTTCAATTGATTGCTTTTTTCTATGGTGTCTACAACATTTATTTAGGGAAGCCTAGCTTAGTAATTCACAGAACCGGGTACCTTGAAGTGGTTATTGAGAAAGATATTGATTACGACCTGTTGAGTGATGAAATGAATGAACAAGGATTTTGGTTATTTCCTGTTTATGGAAAAATTGAATCTGACTTGCTATCCCCAGTTTCAAATGTTCATGACTACTTGTCTCAAGTGACGCCTTTTGATGTTCAAAATAAGGTAAGTTTTACCAGACCTTTGACCTTAGATCAGGCCAGAGACACATTTAAAAACTCAAGTACTGAGACTAAAAAAGATTTTGACCTAATCAATCAAAAAAACAAAAACTATATTTATTATGAGCTGAAGTTTGAACAAATTTATGGTGTGTTAATCATCGATAAAAGCAATTTACAGTTTAAAACTGTTTTGACACCATAGGGACAAAAATTGTCAGGTGTTTAAAGCTTATGATTAAAGAAAGTGGCTTTAATTCGATTCTCCGTCTATTGAATGTTAAAAAATCTGTCGTTTGTTTACATTTAAAATTCAGTTTAGGAAGATAGTTAATATTAAATATTACCTTGAATGAAGATGAAGCACTTAAGAAAAAAGCAAGGGTTCACGTTGATCGAGTTGATGATTGTGATCGCTATTATTGCCATTTTAATGTCATATGCGATTCCTGCGTATAGAGACTATACTGTAAGAACGAAAGCAGGAGAGGCTTTTAGTGTAGTTGGGGCTGTTAAAACTGTTGTTTCAGAGTATTGGGTTAATGAAGGTACAATTACAAGTTTGAATAGTGGCTCAAATGGGATTCCTGCTGCAAATTTAATCACTGGTTCAAATGTCAGCCAAGTACAAGTCTCTGCTGGTGTGATTGAAGTAACTTTTTCTAATGATGCAACTTTGAACGGTCAAACGATGACTTTTTCTCCCGTTCTGCCTGGGACTGGCACCAATGCCAGCTCCAGTTTATTCTGGGAATGTACGTCTTCATTAAATAACCGCTTTTTACCAGTAGAGTGCCGTACACCTTAAATCATGGTTTACTAACTTCCAGCACATGCCCAATCGTTCTGGTTGGGCTATAATATTTATAATTCTCAAGTCTAATTAATATGGAAAACAGGTATTCTGGAAAACCAAAGCGCAAACGCTTTTGGTTATATGGTTTGGTCATTTTCGTGATTTTACAGGTGGTTTTTGCGATGTACTATGATCAAGAACCAGACTTTTTTGATGTCAAATTGAATGCGGAAAACCGTGCGGCGAAACACGGGCATGAGCCTGTCACGGGTTTTATTACGACGGCAGCATTTATGGAAGTGGTTGATGTGATGTTGGACAAGCCTGGCGGTTACATGTCCAATGATGTGATGCCACCCTTTGTTTTGATGGATAACATGCCGAATTGGGAGTTTGGTGTTCTGGTACAGGTGCGTGATTTAGCGCGGGTGATGCGCAATGACATTTCGCGTTCTCAAAGCCAATCTTCTGAAGATTTGGATCTGGCAGAGGCTGACCCAAAATTTCATTACGACAATGGTTCTTGGGTTTTGCCCAGAACTGAATCTGAATACCGCAAAGGCCAAGAACATTTTCACCAATATTTGACTCATCTGGCAGATACAACAGACCCTGAAGCGCAATTTTACGCTCGCACAGATAATTTAGTCACTTGGTTGAACCTGGTTGAGAAACGTTTGGGTGCTTTGTCACAAAAACTCAGTGCCAGTGTCGGTCAAGACCGCATCAACACAGACAGTGGTGGTGACGAAGTGGCAACTACGTCTACCTATAAACCCAGTGAGCTGCGTGTGCAGACACCTTGGATGGAAATTGATGACAATTTTTATGAGGCACGTGGTGCTACATGGGCATTGATTCATTTCATGAAAGCGATGGAGCATGATTTCAAGCCGGTACTTGAGAAAAAAAATGCCTTGGTCTCAATGCGTCAAATCGTGCGTGAATTAGAAGCTGCTCAAGATACGATTTGGACACCGATGATTTTAAATGGCTCTGGTTTTGGTTTTTTTGCTAACCATTCTTTGGTGATGGCGTCGTATATTTCCCGCGCCAATGCCGGTGTGATTGATTTAAGGCAGTTATTAGAAGACGGTTGATTGTCTTATCATTTAACCTCTTGCGGTGCAATGCAGGGCAAACCTTGCGGCTATAGATTTGGGATTTTATGTGGGCACGGCACTCCCAAATCAAATACTTGATGATAAACTGATTTTTTTACTCGGGTAAAGTGATGAAAAAAATCTTAGTGCTGTTTTTATTGTGTATTTGTGCGTCCAGTTTAGCGGTTTCAATTGGTGAGCGGGTCACTGTGCCATCTGCAATGTTAGACAAGTCGCATGAATTGCTGATTTATACGCCGCCTTCTTATGACTACAATAAAAGTCAGTCCTTCCCTGTGCTTTATGTTGTTGATGGAGATTACAACTTTCATTACCTGACTGGTTTGATTGAACTGTGGTCTAACCTCAGTGCATTCATGCCTGAAATGGTTGTGGTAGGTATATCTGGCGGAGATACCCAGTCATATAGAAAATCAGCTAAACCACCCTTAGAACCAAAATCTGGTAAGGGTGATGCTGGCCATGCAGATGTGATGCTGGATGCATTAAAGAAAGAAATCATGCCTTTTGTACAGCAAACATATAGGGTCAATGATTTTGAAATATTAGGCGGACACTCTATTGGTGGGCTATTCGTTACCTACGCGGCTGTACATGAACCTCAAATGTTTGATCGTTTTATCGCGGTCAGTCCGTCTTTGTGGTGGCAAAATGAAATCATGAAGGACCATGTCGCCGAAGTATTGACTCAAAATCCAAAGCTGCCAGTGCATTTGTATATGACTTTAGCCAATGAAAAGGGCATGGGCGTTCATGGATTCGTTGAAATGATAGAGTCTCAAAGGCGCAATGGATTCGACTTCAAATTCAAACAGTTTCCTGATGAAACCCATGGTTCAACTGGACTGGCGAGCTATGAGTGGGCTTTGTTTGACATTTTTAAAGCGTCGAGGTTGGATGGCCGATATTTTGAATCAGCAGATGCGGTTAAAACCTATGCTGATGAATTGAAGGAATCGCTGGGTAGGATAATGCCCATTCCAACGGGGTATTTAAGAAACAGTTGTTATGCTTGGTGTGGAGATGAGCAGCAGCGAGATGAGATTGATCAAGCATTGGCCGCATTATTTCCTGTGGATGTGGCTTTTTTTCGTGTGTTGGTGGCAGAACATCTGATGTTACAAAACAAACTTGATGAAGCTTTAAAATGGTTTAATCAGGCTCAAAAATCGGCTCCTGACTATGTCGCGGTTTACCATGGCTTGGCACAGTTATATGAAAAACAAGGTAGAAACATACTGGCTAAAGAGGCAAGAGCCAAAGTCAAAAACATGTTAAAAACACAGCGTATCAGACAATGGCAGCGTAATGAGATGAAAGTGAATTAACTGCTAATGTCAGGGGTAAAATCGTTGACTTGTCTGTTTGGGTTGGCTGTGATTTTTGAAAGTTGCTGTCAGTTGATAGTCACAATTTGAGCAGTCGCTGATACTGGCTTCAAAACTGTTAAGTACATAGTCATTTGGGTCTAAAACGCTGAACATTTCATGACCTTCGATGCCTTGCTGTACAAATGGAACGGTGCGTTTTTGGTTCGTATGTGCCCATGCTAAGCTGGCCAGCTGGTCTTTTTCAGTTAAAACCCAACCACGATAAATACTGTCTTTGTTACTGCCATAGAACAGTGCTGGCATGTCACACTGACCTTTGTGCTGTTCAAAAAAGTGGTAAGTCTTGTTGCCGCTTTTTGTATTCATTTGTGATAACAGCTGCAAGCCGCCCAACTGTTGGCAAAGCATTTGATAGTATTCAACCTGATCCTGAAGTTTAATTGCGGTTTGTTCAATCACTATCAGGCTGTTTTCTGCGTGTTGGCTTGGTGATTGAAATCCCATGATTTGTAGCTGTAGGCTGCGACCATGTTTGTCGCTCAATGGGTGTGGCAGCGTATTGATGTTTTTTATACTGTCAAATTGGTAAGCCAATGCTGCACTGGTCATGAAGTGATCCGCCAGAATGTCCGTTTTTCGGTGGGCTTGCATTAATTGCTGGGTCGTTTCTGCCAATTCTGACCAACCTTGTGCATGTCCTGTGATGCGTTGGTTGGCTTGAGATAAGGGTGTTTGTTGTGACCAGAAGGCCAGCGTGATCAACAGTGAGAAGTGAGCGATGGTGCCTGAGCCAATCGCCCATTTGACCAATGTACTGGGTTTGTTGTATGAAAAAGCGCAGAACAATAAAACATAAGAAAGCAGTGGCCAATGCAAATTAAGTCGCAAGTTATCTGAAAAGAATCCGAGTAAAAAATAGAGCATCCAGTGGGCTAAAGCAGTAGAAATCAGTAGCTTTTGGTCGGCTTTCAGCTTGGACCAATAGGATTTGGATTTTGGTATCAACTTCAAAAAAAGCAGCATCACGAAAGGTGTGGTGACCAAAATTTGAACAGGAATAAAGTACAAATGGTCGAGCTGAAACTCCCAAGGGTGCCGGTCTTTTAATTGAAATGCCAGCAGTGGAAAATCGTGTTGTAAATTAAAATACAGTATGGGTATTAAACCGATCAGAGCCAAAGGCAGGCTGATGGTGATTAACTTGAATAGGGTGGTTTTGTGGTGCCAGTAAGTGATTAAAGTGACGGTGCCGATGATGGCTGCGACTAACCAAAACCTGAGGTGGACATTGATGCCGAGGGCAAGCGCTAAACCAAGTAAAATAAACCAGAATGTGTGGTGTTTTTTGCTGGCCTGAAGGAACAAAAATACACACAAAACCGTGAAGAATAACAACCAAATATCTGGCAGTGACAACACCGAGACCAGCCCGACCAAGGGCAAAGACCAAAACAAGTGGGCTGGGTGATGGCTTGCAGATTGTGGGTGAATCAGTTTGTTTACGGCCAATACCAAAAAAGGCAAACAAGCAGCAGCAAGCCAAGGAATTAATCGCAAAAAGAAAGGGTGGTGGGGGAATAGCCATTCAGCAAATGCCATGACCCATGCTGTAAGTCCGGGTAGCTCGGCATAAGACCAAGCCAAATGCTGTCCCTCTAACCAATAAAAAGCCTCGTCTCCAAACAGTTCAAATTGTGACATGACAAACAATTGGCAGCATGCCAACAAGGCAAACACAAGATAAAACACCATGTTGTCATGTTTTTGCTTCATTGGTATTCAGCAGATTAACATTTGGGTAATTTGAGTTTTTTACCCGCATTGATAAGGTACCTTGGGGCTTTGATCTTATTTAAGCGAGCGATTTCACGTTTGTTGGTACATTTGAATTTTTTACTGATGCTGCTCAAGGAGTCGCCTTGCTTAATTTTGTAATAGGTGAATTCTGGCCGGTCGGGAAAGTCAGCATCATGGATGACCTTTGCCAATGCCATGAGTTCTGAGTTTTGACAGTTGTTGTTATAGATTTCTTGTAACTCTTGTGGGATAACCACTGTGGTATTGGCCTTAATGACCCTTTTGGCTTTGACGCTTGAATTGAGGTTTCGTAGGATTCTGTACCAGCCCATTTCATTGTTGAACTGACCAAAGCAAACAGCTAACTCACTCAAAGAGGTGTCACTGTTTGTCCGCACCAAAGCCGTTTTACCATCTTGCTCATTGAGGGTGACATTGAATTTTTCAGGAGATTCAAAAATCATCATCGCAGACAAGACGGTGGCGATATAGTGTTGGGTTTCACTGGGTAAGTCATAAAAGAAATCGTTGTTCCAAATGTCACCATTTTTATGTTTCTTGTTCAGCCTTTTGAAACGGTTCTCACCAGAATTATAGGCGGCTAATATTTTGGCATATTCCTTGCCATAAGCTTGGCGTTGTTCTTCGATGTAGTGTGCAGCACCGACGGCTGCTTTACCTGGATGATAGCGGGCATCATAATCTCCGATGGTTCCCCGAACACCAAATCTGCGCGCCGTGGCGGGCATGAACTGGAACAAGCCAGCTGCACCGGCTTTTGAAGAAGAGTGCACGCGGCCACCTGATTCTTGGGCAATGATGGCCAGTATCAGTGCTTCAGGTATGTCCAGTTGCTTGAAAGGCGGGTAAACGTGTGCTTTGAGGAATTGGTAGTTATTCCATGTTTCAATCAATTGAGGTCGTTTCCAAGTTAACCACTCATTGAGTGTGGCTTGGATTCTTTTGTTGTTCAGTTTGGGATCTTTATAAGATGTGGCACTGGAGTGGTCTTTGAATTGATGGGCAGCTTCGGTCACTTCTGGTAAGGGGTTACTCTGGCCTGATGCCTGTGCGGCTTCCACTTGTGGTGCGATACTGGTTTTTAAATACGCTTCGAGTTCGCTTAGACACACTTCGTTGTTTTGGCAGCGTTTGATTTCTGCTATCAAGTCAATGCTGTTGACCGCTTTTGTGGGCGTTTGCTCTATATTTGAAGTGGGTTTTTGTTGGTTAATTTGACATCCTGAAAAAAATATCAAAGTGATGAGGGTAAATATTTGTCGCATAAATGGCTTTGCAGTTGGTCAGGGTATTGTGTATTATCAGTATTTTAAGCATTTCATCAAGCCACCAAGCATGAATTTTCTCCAAAGCCTTAAATCTATGCTCAAAGTCGGTCATTCTGATCGGCCTTTAACTGAAAGTGAAAAAAAAGAGCTCAATCACGCCATAGTTGAATTAATGCTGGAAATGGTGCGCGCTGATTTTGTAGAATTACATACAGAAAAAACGGCTTTGGTTGATCTGTTGTCGGAATCTTTACAATTAGGTGCAGATGAAGTGGTTGAATATATCGATAAAGCAGAGTTGAGGGCTGACTTTTCTTTATCAATTAAAACACAGACCAATGTCATCAATAATTATTTAGGCAAGTCTGAAAAAGCGGCTTTGTTGTCACACATGTGGCAGTTGGCTTATGCAGATGATGAATTGCATTTGTTAGAATCCAATTTAATTGAACAAGCAGGTCAGTTATTGGGTTTCAATCAACAAGAATTAAAATCGCTGTGCAACAACAGCTGATTACTGGGAGGGAACAATGGATTTAACGCACTTTTTAAAAATCATGAGGGAAACCAATGGATCAGACATGTACCTGTCCACGGGAGCGCCCATCAATGTCAAAGCCGAAGGAAAATTGAATGCATTGAGCAGTACCGGCTTGCCGCCTGGGATTGTTCAGCAAATTGCTTACTCTTTGATGAACGATGACCAAATCCAAGAATTTGAAGAGACCAAGGAGTGTAACTTGGCCGTGTCTATTAAAGGAGTGGGTCGGTTTCGTGTCAATGTGTTTCGACAACGAGGCGAAACAAGTATGGTGATTCGAACCATCAAAAGCCAGATTCCTCAGTTGGATGAGTTGCACATGCCTTTGCATCTGTATGATTTGATTTTAGAAAAGCGTGGCTTAATTCTTGTGGTGGGTGCAACAGGTTCAGGTAAATCAACGACCATGGCATCTATGATTGATTACCGGAACAGTAACAAGTCAGGCCATATTTTGACGGTAGAAGACCCGATTGAGTACATTCACAGACACAAAAAATCAGTGGTTAATCAGCGTGAAATTGGGATTGATACTTTGGGTTATGCACCGGCTCTTAAAAATGCCTTGCGTGAAGCTCCTGACTTGATTTTGATTGGTGAGATTAACGACGCTGAAACGATGGAAGCGGCGGTATCATTTGCTGAAACCGGACATTTGTGTATGGCGACATTGCACGCCAATAACTCTGACCAAGCCATGGAACGTGCATTGAACTTTTTCCCTAGCGATATGCATAAAAACGTGTTGATGAACATGGCCTTGAACCTGCGTGCTGTTATCTCGCAACGTTTGGTTGTTGATGTTCATGGTAAACGTCGTCCTGCCTGTGAAGTCTTGATGAACACACCGCAGATTAAAGAAATCATCCGCCGCGGCGAAATCAATGAGTTGAAACCAGCGATGGAAGCCTCTCTTTCAGATGGTATGCAAACTTTTGACCAGGCCTTATACAACATGTACAAAGACGGCATCATTGAACTTGAAGAAGCGTTGAGTAATGCCGATTCCAGACAAGGTCTTGAGGTTAAAATCAACTTAACAAGTGAAGATGATTCTGCAAGTGATGATTATTTCTAACAAGAATTTTTACTACAATCGTTAACTTACAATATGGCTTGTTTATATTGTATTATTCACTTAATTTTGTTTAATTAATTATTAATGAATCTTTCAAAAAAGCAACTTGTCCTTTCCACAAGTTTATCCTTGCTGTTTCTCGCCTTTGTTATAACGGTATACACACCGCACCTCATTTTCTTTTCTCAAACAGAATATTTTAATAATGACTTTTGGAGTTTAGTTACAAGTAACTTTTTAAAGGCGTTGGTTTTTTGTATTATTTCGGCCGCTGTCTTGAGTTTATTTCCCTTGGTTGTATTACGATTAATTTCTCCAGTGATTTTTGTGTTATCAATATTAATCTGGTTACAGGTTGACTTTTTTGCAGTTAGCTATGGCGTTTTAGATGGGTCAGATTTGGACTTTGCGCTCTTTGATTCTCGTGGCTACTTGGAATTGCTTATTCTTTTCTTATCTGTCTTAATGGCTATATTTTTTAGGAATTGGCTTTCAAACAATAATGTTTTTATTTTAACGATTTTGTTGCTAGGGTTGTCGTGCTCGGTGGTTTATAAATCTGTTATTACACCTGTCTCTGCCCCTTATTCTGAAAACATAGACGCAGAATTTAATCAATATTCAGCATCAAAAAATATCATAGTTATTGTTCTAGATGGTTTTGGTGCTGAATATTTTCAAAGGATAATCAAATCAAATCCTGAGTTAAAGACTGATTTTGAAGGGTTTGTGAGTTATTCAGATGCCATCAGTAATTATGCCGCAACAGTTGGCAGTATTCCTTCCATGTTGGTTGGAGAAATGTATCCATTGAATGTCAAATATAAGACATTTATTTCAGAAAATGTTGCCAATAATGGAATGCCTAAAATTTTTGAGCAACTTGGCTATTTGGTTAGTTTTATATCTCCCAGCTTAAATTTTAAAAGCATTTATCCAGATAGGTTTTTGTCGGATGTAACAGCTGATAAAGAGATGTTGAAAAAGTATAACTCATATAAGCTGCTTGACTATTCACTTTTTAGGGCTTCTTTGCACCAGTTTAAATCTTATATTTATGGGCAAGGGCAGTGGATGCTATCACAAGAACTGGCGCTGCAAAGTTCATTACCAAATACCTATTCTGAGCGTGGTAAGGTGTTTTTAGATTATGTGACTTCACAGGCAACAGTATCAGGTAAAACCCCAAGATATAAAATTATTCATGCAACCATCCCTCACCCAGAATTTGTTTATGATTCAAGTTGTAATAGAAGAAAGCCAGGCAAAAAGGTTGGATCCGATGAAAAAATGCTTGAACAATCTGAGTGTGCTTTAAAGCTATTAAGTGACTTATTTAAAAAATATAAATCTATAGGTGTATATGATAACTCTCTTATTGTAGTAACTTCAGATCATGGTGCTAGGGTGTACGATAACCCGGAAAACACTGGGTTTCCATCTGATTTTGAATTAAGCGCATCAGGCATATTATTTATGATTAAAGGGCAAGGACAGAACAGCTCTTTCAAAGAAGTTAAGCAGCCATTTTCGTTATTAAAACTGAAAGAAAACATCATTAATGAAGCAATGCATGACAGTGATTTTAGTCAAATGGTTGACGTAGACAGGATGTTTTATGCATATCAGCCAATTCAAAAGTCTGCAGAAGGATATTTGAATGACGCACCTGTTTACTTGGTTGATGCTGACTATACTGATCCTTCAAGTTGGAAGTTGCAGGGTTTTTATACCAACAATTGTTTAAAGCAAAGTTTGCCGATTCATATGACCTTTGGGCGTGCAAATAGGTCTGGATACTGTGGTGCGTTTGGATTTCAGCAATATGGTAAGAGCTTTCAAGGTATTTGGACTAAGTATTTGGATAGTCGAATTATTTTTGGATTAGATTCAAGTGGGTTTGATGAAAAGCAAAAGTCCAAAATTTCCTTTAGATTGAAACCTCGTATCGATTATGAATCAGATGAAGTGTTATTGCATGTGAATATTAATGGTATCAGGGTAGGCAGTATTGTTTTGAAGGAGAATAAAATGCAAACTGTAAATTTTACTTTTGATTCATCAGTATGGCACTCAGGTCAAAATGAGTTGCAATTATTGATGCCAGAAGTGAAGTCGGGTAAAGAGAAAGGTGTGAATAAAGTAAAACATAAGCTGGGTGTTTATATAGAAAAAATAGTTATTGACCAGTAAAGTATTTGAGGCTTTTAAGGAAGGTGACAATCAAATGACAATAAGGCGAATAAGATATATAATGCCAAAACTTTTCGCCTATTGAGTTTCTCATGAAGTTGTTTATATGTCTTTGCTTATTATTGCTTTTTCCTGCTGTTTCTTGGGGTTATATTGATCCAGGTTCAGGCAGCGCCATCATGTCAGCCATCATTGGCTTTTTTGTAGCGATTGGTTTGGTGATTAAAACTTTTTGGTACAAAATCAAATCCTTTTTCACAGGTAAAAAGGCTGAGCCCGAATCGGACTCTGAAGAATAAGTCAGGTTGATTGACGCATATGGACGTTTTTTTTCTGGGCGCGGCCGCGTCTACAACAGGTAGTTTGCCTTCCGCACTTAGGGCCATTTCAAAAAATCGTAAAGCGCTGGATTGGCAGTTACAAAGTCTAGAACGAACACACTTTGAATCTGTAAATTTCATTGGTGGCTACCATATTGAGTCAGTGGCGGAACAATACCCTCAATTGAACTACACAGTGGTTGCAGATTGGCAGCACAACAATGTTGTTCACTCTCTTCTAAAAGCCCCATTGAGTGAACAAAGAGAGGCCCTTGTTTTGTATTCTGATACATTGTTCAGGCCCAAAACTGTTGCTCAGTTTGCTGATGTTTCTGCCGATGTGGTGGTAGGGGTTGACAGTGCATGGCTGACGCGATTTGAGCAACGGTCAGATAAAGATATTAACGCATCTGAAGTTTTGGATTCATCGGTTTTTGAAAATATAGATTCAGATTCTAAGGTTGAATTTACAGGATTGTTAAAGTTCTCTAAACGTGCAGTCGCTGCGGTAAAGCAAATCAGCTCCGATAAGGTGACCAATTTGCTGTCTTTAATCAATCATTTGTCTGAACAAGGTTTGTCCATTCAACTTTTTGATGTCAAAGGCGATTGGACTGAATTTAATTCTGATATGGATATTGCCCATTTTATTTTGGGAACTAAGTCAGAAACTTTGTATCGATTATATCCTTTGGTAAAGAAATCTCATATCGGTGAACAAGTGACCTTTACTGTCAAGCAATGGCAATCGAATCCACATCATCAATTAGAAAAAATTCAGCAAAGGTTTAAGGGTAGGCCTTTGGTAGTCAGAAGCAGTTCATACGCTGAAGATTGTTGGGATGAGTCACACGCGGGTGGGTTTGAAAGCGTACTTAATGTTGACTCAAAAAGCGAAGCAGCTGTGATCAAGGCTGTTGAAAATGTTGTTGATTCGTATATCAATTCAGATTCAATTGAAGAAGATCAGATTCTGGTACAGGCTTGTTTATCAGAAGTAAAAATGTCTGGTGTTGTGTTTACGCGTTCTTTAGAGACAGGTGCACCATACTACAGAATAAATTTTGATGACCAAACCCAGTCAACTGAATCAGTCACTTCAGGATCGGGTGCTCATTTAAGAACCATCGTTGTCAGCAAGAAGGATAGCCTGGTAGTTAAACATTTGGAAAGTGACATTCAGAAAGTGTTACGAGGTGTCGCCGAAATTGAAGCTTTGTTAGGCTATGATAAATTAGACATAGAGTTTGCTGTTGATGGCAAAGGTCAATTACACATTTTTCAAGTAAGACCTATTGCAGTCAGTCACAAGAATGATTTCATTGATGATGCGCATGTCATCACAACACTTGATCACTGTGTTCAAGCTTTCAAAGATGAGCAAGCTGCAAGCTTGAATGTTGTTGGCAATGCCGCCTTCTTTGGTGTTATGCCTGACTGGAATCCTGCTGAAATCATCGGCGTCAAGCCAAAACCTTTGGCTTATAGTTTATACCGCCATTTGATTGTAGATAAAATTTGGGCCGTGCAGCGCGCTGAATTTGGGTACCGCGATGTCAGTCAACATCAGTTGATCAGGGTTTTTGCTGGACAGCCTTATGTGAATATCAGAACCAGTTTAAATTCCTTTATCCCAGCCACGGTATCAGATGAAGCAGCCGAACGTATTTGCAATGCTTACCTAGCTGTTTTAAAAGCCAATCCACAATGTCATGATAAATTAGAATTCGATGTGGCATTCACTGTCTTAACACCAAAATTTATTGAAAGTGCCAGAAAGCGCTTATCTCCCTATGGCGTGAAGGAGTCAGACTTGGAAGCATTGCAGTCGGGTTTAAGAGACATAACTCAGGCAGCATTCTATCGATTAACAGCAGACATCGACAGTATTGAGACTTTAACTCAAAGCAGGAATGACATTTTAGCTTCAAATGCTCCTGCATTAAATAAAGCCTTGTTGTTGTTGGATGAGTGTAAAAAATATGGCACTTTAGCATTTTCACATGCGGCCAGGGCCGGCTTCGTCGCCATGACATTTTTAAATAACTTGGTCAAAATGGGCATCTTATCAGCAGATGATAAAAACTCGTTTTTGTCATCATTTAACACGGTGGCGGGTGAATTTGAATTAGATGCAACGGCAGTGGCTGAAGGTAATATTTCTAAAGAAGATTATGTCAATTCTTATGGTCATTTGAGGCCAGGTACATATGATATAACAGCCAAAGCCTATTGGGAAAACCCTAAGCAATACCTGTTTTCAAAGGCGTGTGCTAATCAGTCAAAAGTTGTTAACAACACCTGTTTTGAATTAAGTGCAAATCAAAGGTTAAAAATCAATGCATTGCTAGAAAGTATGAAGTTGGGTAATGATGCTGATCAATTGATGTCCTATTGTAAAGCCGCAACTCAAGCCAGAGAATCAGTGAAGTTCGAGTTTTCCAAAAACTTAAGTAAGGCCTTGGATTTGATGGTTGAATTTGGAAAGAGTGTCGGAATCAACAGAAAAAAAATGGCTTATCTGTCCTTAGAAAACTTGAAGGAGTACCGGTTAGGCGTTAAAGACATTGCAGGATTGAAAAAAGTTATTAAGTCAAATAAAAAACAATTTCAACTATCAAAAATGGTTGAACTACCTCAGTTGATAACTTGCGTAACAGATTTTCATGCTTTTGAACGGAATGCATCTGAGCCTAATTTCATCACCAGCAAGGCGGTTGAAGCAGACAGTGTTTGTTTATCAGATGAGCCTCAAGCATTGGCAGGTAAGATTGTTTTTATTGAGCAAGCTGACCCAGGGTATGACTGGATGTTTGCGCATGATTTGGCGGGATTAATTACAAAATACGGTGGTGCCAATTCACATATGGCGATTCGCTCAGCTGAGCTGAGTTTACCTGCTGCTATTGGGGTGGGTGATAAAATTTATGATGAATTAAAAACTGCTTCTGTGGTTCGGTTAAACTGTGGATTGAAACAAATCATCAGGATTAAATGATGAAAAAAATTGGTCTAACACAGCGGGTTGAGGTGATTGCATCTTATGGTGAACGTCGTGATTGTCTAGACCAAAGCTGGGGAAGTGTTTTATTGAGCTTGGATTGTGCAGGCGTTCCATTATTGAATATTGCAAACAAAGAAGTGGCGTTTCAGTATTTGGCTTGTTTGAATTTAGATGGCGTGATTTTAACTGGCGGTAATGATTTGTCATTCACCCAAAGCCCCAAAGCAGCGGTTGAAAGAGATGCGTTTGAATCACATTTGATTCAATTTTGTATAGAAAATAAACTGTCAATCTTGGGAGTGTGCCGAGGCATGCAAATGTTAAATGTTCATTTTGGTGGCAGTCTTTCTTCAACTACCGAACATGTATGTAAAAACCATGAAGTTGAACTTACTGATGGCACATCCATTCAGGTTAATTCTTACCATGATTGGGGCATCAAGCCAAATGACTTGGCAGCAGAGCTGTCTCCATTGGGTTCAGCTAAAGACGGTATAATCGAATATTGCAGGCACAAATGCTTACCAATAACAGGCATCATGTGGCACCCTGAAAGAATGAATCAAAATTCAGATATTGGGCTGTCCATCATTAAGGAATTATTTTTATGACACAAGCAATCATATTGGCAGCAGGCCAGGGTACACGACTGCGCCCCATAACAAATGACAAACCTAAGTGTTTAACACCTATTGATGGCAAGACATTGCTGGAACGACAATCTGGTGTATTGCAGGCAGCTGGGGTGACTGACATCACAGTGATTGGAGGCTATCGAATAGATCAAATCAAAGCTCTGGGTTATCAATGCAAAGAAAATTCTGCGTTTGAAAGCACAAATATGGTGAGCACTTTATTTTGTGCAGAAAGTGTAATGAATGCTGACGAGGATTTATTGATTTGTTATGGAGACATCATTTATCAGCCTGAGAACTTAACAAAAGTTTTAGAAACCGATGGTGAAGTGGTCTTGATGGTAGATAAAGCATGGCGTAAGTTATGGGAGTTGAGGTTAGAAAACCCATTAGAAGATGCAGAAACATTGAAGCTAACTGATTCAAAAGATGTGCTGGAGCTAGGAAAAAAACCCAAAAGTTACGACGAAATACAGGGCCAATACACTGGACTGATAAAAATCAGAAAAGATAAGGTTAAAGATTTTATAGCTTTCTATCATGCCCTAGATAAATCTGTCACTTTTGATGGTCAAGATTTCGATAACATGTACATGACGTCATTTATCCAGCAATTGATTGACGCCAATTGGGAAGTCAAAGCGGCCTTGGTTCACAACGGTTGGCTAGAAATTGATTCTGTTTCTGATTTGGAGGCTTATCAATCGTTACAAGATCAAGGGTTACTTAAGCCGTTTTGTGACTTAGGATAAAAACATGAGATTTATTCGACACTTTAAAGATGTATTGAGGTTCAATCAGCTAGGAAAAAGTGACAATCAAATATGCTTTTATTGTGAGGGTGCTAACTATTGGCCACATTTAAAGCCTGTGGTTGAAGCCTTGTTGACTAAAACAGACAAAACCATTAATTATGTGTCTTCAGAAGATAGTGATCCTGGAACCCAAATTAAACATACAAACTTCAATGCTTTTGTGATTGGTGATGGCTTTATCAGGAATTACTTTTTTGACAATGTCAGCAGCGATTTAGTGATAATGACGATGCCAGACTTAGATCAATATCAAATCAAAAAGTCGAAGGCGGTTAAGCGTTTTGTATACATTCATCACTCTCTTGTCAGCCACCACATGGTATATAGGCCGAAGGCATTTGATGCTTTTGATGTTATTTTTTGTTCCGGGCCTCACCACAATAGAGAAATCGAGGCGATGGTTAAGCAGTGGAATATGCCGCCAAAACAGTTGGTGAACCACGGCTATGGTCGGTTAGATTCAATTATGGCCAACAAGCAAGTTAAACAAATGAAGAAAATGCCAAGCATTCTTGTGGCGCCAACCTGGGGTGAAAATGGCACGATTGAATTAATGGGTGAGCGTTTAATAGATGCACTGATGGCGTTACCTTATCAAGTCGTTTTGCGCCCGCACCCTCAAACAGTCAAATTTTCTAAAGCAGTCATTGATCGAATATTATCAAAGCACCTGTCTGATGACCGGTTTATCTATGAATCTGGCGTTTCATCTGAGACATCCCTTCATCAATCTGATTTGATGATTTCTGATTGGTCGGGAGCTGCTTTGGAATATGCTTTTGGACTACATAAGCCTGTTTTATTTATTGATGTACCCAAAAAGATTCAAAATGAAGCCTATGAAACACTTGCTGTTGAACCGTTTGAATCTGCTATTCGTAGTCAGATCGGGGCAATACAATCTGTCGACTTGGTTGGATTGGGGCAAAATATTAAACAGTTGCTGGACAGTGAGCAGGATTGGTCAGGACAGCTAGCAACACTGGCAAATGAGCATGTTTATAACCTTGGCTACAGTAGTAAAACAGCTGCTGAAGCTGTTTTGGAGTTGTTGTGACTTATAGAAAGTATATGGTTTTAACTTTGATGTTGTGCGTGACAGCGGCAACAGCCAAAGACATCAGAATGTTGAATGTAGTTGACGGCGCAGAAACCATCGATACACCGATGTTTATGGTTACCCATGAAAAGCCTTTTTTTGGTTTAGCCTTTATTTATAATTCGGTGCAACCAGTTTATTTGATAGATGATGAAGTCACTTTTATTGACCCTGAAGGTACCCTTGTGGTTCCCAGTGAAGCCAGCTATGTGGGTTGGAAATCCAGGTATCAATTGGCAATGATTTCATTGGATAAGTCCATGATGGCGACATTCAAAAACAATCGACTTGAATTAAAGACTGATGCGGCTACTTCATTGAACAAAACGGTGGGATATACAGACTCTGTAAGTGCTTTTTCTGAGTTGAAATATGCGCATTTGTGGGGTTGGTTGCGTTCAATTGCCTTAGGTATTGAGTGGTTATTAACAACCATAAATAATGCGATAGGCCATTGGGGTTGGTCAATCGTTTTGTTATCAGTTGTAATGAAGTTTTTGTTGATGCCAGTGGGACTGATGACATTGAGGCTTCAAAGGAATGTCAGTAAAAATCAGACTTTATTGGCTCCTAGACTGCTTGAAATTAAGCAAAAATACAAAGGTGAGAAAGCACACAATGAAATGATGGCAGCTCATAAAGAGTTAGGTATTTCACCGTTCTACACTTTGAAGCCATTGTTTTCAAATTTTATTCAAATTCCAATTCTCGTGGCTATTTTTAATGCATTAGGTGAAATGAGTGCCTTAGAGGGTCAAGGTTTTCTCTGGGTACATGATTTATCCATACCTGACGCATTAATAGATTTTGGATTTGCCGTTCCTTTATTAGGTTCAAGTTTGAATTTGCTGCCAATTTTGATGACACTGATCACATTATTTTCCACGATTTACTACAGGAATGATTTGGCACCAGCATCAGAAACAAAGAAACAAAAAGTTAATTTGTACTTGATGGCTTTTGCGTTTTTTGTGTTGTTTTATCCTTTTCCAGCTGCAATGGTTTTGTATTGGGCAATGGCGAATGTATTACAATTTATTCAGCAAAAAGTGTTGGGAAATTAATTGATGATTGAAGGATTAAATTCAGCTGTAGCAACAGCAAAGAAACAATTTTTAAAGTCTGACTCACTAGAGAATCTGGGTGACTTCCATATCATCGAATCCTTAAGTAATTTATTGCACTCTGACACTTGGGGCGCGGATCAAATGGATTTTTACCATGCTTGGATGAAAAAGCTGGATATTGCCAAAACACATTTTAAAGTTTATTTAAATAACTGGAAGCCTGCTCCAGAAAAGTTGCTGTTGGATGAAGGCTGCTATCGATTGAGTATATTACTCGCAATTCGCTATTTATCTTCATTGTCTGCGTCAAAAGACGAGTTTGGCCAGACAATGAAAACGAGCAATGTGGTATTCAAAGTTTTAAATCGAGTTGATGGTGTTTTTGGCTTGAAAAATGAGTTAATAAAAGAGTCGATACAAAATCTTTTGAATCGTTTTCAACCCATTAAACGTCAAGCGAGCCAATTATTAGAAGAAAAAGAAACAATTGAGAAAGTGCTTCCAATTACTGTGCTTTTTTCAGAAGGGCCCATTGCCAGGGCTTATCTGGAAACCATCAATGGTATGGGGCTTAAAGTTAAAAAGGTCATACAATTGGTTTCCTCCTTAGATTTGGTCTCTAAAAAACCAGTAGGAAAGTTTTTGCCCAGTTCAATGCGTGTCAGTTATGCTGCCAGTAAACAATACAAACAGATGTTTTTTTGGTCTAACCAAATGAAGCAAAAGCTCAGCGATGATGTGAAAGCAACACAACAAGCAGTACAAGATGCTTTCGGGATTAATCAACAGATTTTATCAGCTGCAACCCAAGAACAATCATTAACACGTTACAGTGACTGCGTTGAGCAGTTAATGATAACAGGTCTTAAAGACATAGTTTTGTTAGAGAAAATGCAGCAAGAACAAAGCGAGTTCTTTTTATTTACAGGTGGTGGAATCGTTCCAGATTCATTGCTTAAAATTGGAAATAAAAAGTTGATTCATGTTCATCCAGGTTATTTGCCAGATGTCAGAGGTGCCGATTGTGTTTTATGGTCTCAATTGATTTACGGTAGAACATCAGCTTCAGCTTTTTTCTTGGCACCGGGTATAGACGTGGGCGATGTGATATTACCTTTTTGGTTACCTGATTTAAAATTAAAAGTATCAAAAACAACTGATTTAAAATTTCAATACCGATTAATTTATGGCTTTTTAGATCCGTGGGTTAGGTCGTTTGTATTAAAGCAATTGATTGTATTAACGGATGGTTTTAAGCAAATCAATTCAACACCACAAAATCAACATATGGGTCAAACATACCATTTTATGCACGAAGAAACTAAAAGGGTAGCTGTCAGTCAGTTTCAATCCAAAGGGCTTGAGAATTAAATATTATGGATTTTATTAAAGATATAACCGCAGGTTATCGCCGCAAACGGCTGTGGAAGAAATTGGCCATTCTTGAATTAAAAGCGAGGTATCAAGGGGCTTATTTAGGGGCCTTTTGGATTGTCTTGGCTTTGATGATTAAAGTGGGGGCGTTATCACTGGTTTATTCAATGGTTTTAGATAAAGACTTTAAAACATATGTCATGTTTTTGGCATTAGGTGTTTTAACCTGGAATTACATTTCTGCCATTTTAGTAACCAGCGGAACTTTGTTTAAAAAAGCAAGCCACTTCATGCTGCAAATGAAGCTGCCCCATTCAATTTTTGTGTTTCAAAATACCTACAGAGAAGTGATATCTTTGGTGTTATATCAATTGTTTGCCATACCACTGGTGATTCTGATTAATGGGTTTGATGTGGTCTCTTGGGTTTGGTTGTGGGCATTGTTGGGTTATGTGATTATTGTAATCAATGGTTTTTTTGTCAGTATGTGGCTGGGCTGGGCTGGAATTCGTTTTCCAGATGTGCAACCTTTAATGGCCAGTGTGGTAATGATTTTATTTTTAGTTACACCGGTATTGTGGCCACCTCCAGAAAAATATATAGACAGTTTGTATTTTCAATTAAATCCCTTTTATCATTTATTGGAATTGATTAGGGCCCCCATTTTACATGGGCAGGTGCCTTATGAATCATTTGCTGTTGCTGGGGTTGTGTTGTTGATTAATCTATTGATATGTTTGATGGTTTATAGAAAAGTTAAAGACAAGTTGGTTTTGTGGATGTGAAATGAGTGAAATAATATTAAAAGATGTGTCATTCAGCTACAGGTATTTTTCTTCAATTGCCGGTGGTTTATTTCAAAGCAACGGTGGTCTTCAGCGAAAAATGGCATTAGATAAAGTGAACCTTCATATAAATCAAGGCGATCGGGTTGCGTTACTGGGCGTCAATGGTGCAGGAAAATCAACGTTATTAAAGTTGATTTCAGGCGTCTTTAAACCAGAATCAGGTGAGGTTAAGACTGTAGGCACCATATATTCTTTTTTTGGTAGGAATGTGGGTGTCATGCCTCAATTGTCAGGTATGGACAACCTTCACGTTAGGGGTTTGTTATTAAACCTATCAGAAGAAAAAATTCAGAAGAAACTGAGTCAAATTTTAGGTTTTATTGAGTTGGGTAGTGCGATCAATAGGCCTGTATCAACATATTCACAAGGAATGAAAGCCAGGTTGACTTTCGGTATGTTGATGTTTGTGAAGGCTGATATATTGCTGATAGATGAAGGTTTAGGAGCGGGAGATCAATTTTTTTTAGAGAAAACACGTTTATTTATTGATGAATTATTAGATCAATCCAAAATATTAATTTTTGCGAATCACTCACAACAATTATTAGGTCGTTTTTGTAATAAGGCACTGTTGATGAATGATGCAAAAGTTGAGGCGTTTGGTAACATTGAAGAAGTTTTAGCAACTTATAATCAACTTAAGTGATTGAAGGATAGTCATGAGAATTAAAAGCATCTTAAATCACATTTTAAAGAAAATCAGACCTCAAACAGAGTTAAAGTACAATGAACACAAAGCTGATGAAACAGCAGCCGGTAACGTGTGTTTTTTTACTCATGTACCTAAAACAGGGGGGACAAGTTTTATTGTTTTCTTGGATCGGTTTTATCCATCCCATGCGATTCACCAACCCCAATTGTGGTGGGAAGTAGGTGATTTAAAACAAGTGAGGACTGCGAACTATAAACTTTTTAGAGGCCATTTGGGTGGTCAATCAAATTCATTGCTAACTGACCAGGAAGTAGACAGCATCACTTTACTTCGAGATCCAGTTAAACTCGCCTATTCAACTTATCAATTTGTCAAAAGAATAAAGGAAACCGCGCTTCATGATTTGGTTGTCAAAGAAAACATGAGTTTTGAAACATTCTTGGCACATCCCAAAACACAACATTTGGTATCAGATCGATTGATTCACAATTATTGTTATGGCTATGGTGTAGATAAAGATTCAATACAATTCCCTGTCAATGAATCTACATTTCCTGAGTTAAGAAAGCAATTCAATCAAGGTATGAAATTACTTTCTGATGATGCAAAACTGGAGTTGTCTCAGCAGTTTTTAGAACAGTGTCGATGGGTTGGTATTTTAGAACAGTTTGAGCATGCAGTGAGGTTGCTGTGCTTTAAAATGATTTGGCCTCCTATGGGCGCTTCACAGAAGTTGAATACCCATAAAAGTCCGCCAGTCATCAGTGATAAAGCCTATGAACTGGCCATGAAACTGAATAAAAATGACATGCTTTTATACCAACAAGCCAAAGAAAAGTTTAATAAAGAGCTGCAGGAAATGTATCAAGCCTTGGGTGTAAACAGTAGCGATGCGGCTGAAATTTTGGATCAGGCCATAGACCGACATTATCAAGAAAATCATTTGCAATCAAACATGGGCAGCTTGTCACAAGAAGTTAGTTTTGATTGTTCACAAGTGTTGCTTGGTAACCAGTGGCACAGGCGAGAATGGAGTGAAATTGATCAAAAGTATTTTAGGTGGTCTGGACCTGGTTTGCGTGCTTCTCTTGATTTTTGGATGCAGCCGTCAGATTACGAGGTTACCATCACTTTATTGGATGCGATTAATCCACAAATAATTAATGAGCTGTCATTAGATATTAAAGGCAAGAGAGTCAATTTACAACATCTTGGTAAAGGCAGGTCAAGAAAGTTGTCATTCAAAGTCAATACAAGACACTTCACTGACAAGGGTTTGTTGAGAATGACCTTCCACTGTAAGGAAGTCAAAACACATTATTCAGTTTTTGGTTTTGACGACAGTCGATTGGTAGGAATAGCTTTGAGTGATATCAGTATCAGGCCAAGATTTTGATTAAAGAAGACCAAACATTTTCAAGTTATCCTTGGTATTTTGCACACATACCCAAATCGGGGGGCACAACTTTTACATCATTGTTTGACCGACTTTTTGATGAAAGTGAAATATTTCAGCCTCAACTGTTGTGGGAAGTTGGAAAGATATCTCCCGAACTTTGTAAAAAATTCAACTTCTTTAGGGGGCATTTTAATGCTTTTGGAGAGCAGCTGGCATACAGAAAAACCAGAAACCTAACGATATTAAGAGCCCCAGTTGATATGGCTTATTCTAGTTATAAACACGTATGTAATGACAGTAAAACCAAGTTGCATGCAAAGGTGGTTGGTGAAAACTGGAGTTTTGAAGATTTTATTTTTAATCCTGAGTCTAAAAACTTAGTCAGCAACAGAATGACAAAATTTTTACAGTTGGGTTCCAATGTGGCATACCACAGTGAAGCGCTAAATTTAAATGAAGATACTTTTGGTAAATTTCGAAGGGAAAAGAAAATACAACAAAATAGACCGCAATTGGACGAAAAATTTAAATTGGCGCTGGCTTACTTGGAGCGTTGTTTCTGGGTTGGTGTATTAGAAGATTTGCCTAGGTGTTTAGGCCTGTTATGTTATCAAATCGCTCACCCACCTTTAGGCGCTATTCCAGTATTAAACAAAAGTCGCCAGCAAACGAACACTTTATCTGATGCAGCCATAAAGCATCTGGAGTCAATTAACAGCTATGATATGGCATTGTTAACTTGGGCTAAAGAGCAAACTGCTTCGAAAATTAAATCAATAACAGGAGCTGTGACATTAAGTGATGCCCAGATTGAAAAAAACTATCAGCAGAAACATTTATCCGCATTTAATAAAACACTGCAGAATGAAGTCAAGTTCAGTATGAATCAATCCATGATCGGTGACCAATGGTCTGATCGAGAATTTGACCAAGACAGTTCTGAAGTTACCAGGTGGGCAAGTCTAAACAAAGCGTCTTTCATTGACTTTTGGGTGGTGAAAAAAGATTATGAAATCAATATTTATATAACTGAATTTGCTTTACCTTCTTGGGAAGATTTAGTCCTTCAAGTGAATGGTGCTGAGTTGCTTTATACTGTAACTAAAATGTCAAAAAGCTGGATATTAAAAATAAAAGTACAAAAGTCATTACTTAAAAATGATGGCTTGTTGAGGGTGTTGTTTTCGACGAAGAAACAAAGGGCTTTAAGTCAAAACAAGCGGCAATTCGGCATTGCAATTAACAGGATTACCATACTATGAATAAACCAAAAATTTTAGTGGATGGCTTTAATTTAAACTTAAAAAAAGGCTCAGGGATTAAAACTTACGGCATCACATTGTTGGATGCCTATTCATCGATGGACAATCAAGTAGATGTCTTGTTAGATAATGAGTTCACCACAGGTAAAAATGTCATTTTGGATGAGGTGAATTTGTTTGATCAAGATGAAATTAGGCCAAAAAGTAAATTTAAGTTTCAATTGCTGAATAACATAAAAGCATTGAGTTATTTAATACGCAAGCGTTCTGGTCACTTAATAAAACCTCAAGTGACTGAGCCAGATCCTATGAATTATTTATCACAGGTTTCTGGCAGTCGTTATCAGTATATTGAAAACATTCCAGACGTATTTCATTCTGCCAACCGCTTGTTTGCAGTCACTAAAAAAGTAACGTCACTTAAGCTCAAGCAAAAGCCAGACATTTTTCACTTGACCACGCCTTGGCCTGTCAAAGTTCCAGGCGTAAAGACGGTGGTAACAATTCATGACTTAATTCCATTAAAGGTGCCTTTTACGACACTGGATATGAAAAACCATTTTTACCATTTGTTCAAATGGGCGGCTGAATCTGCGGATATGATTTTTTCTGTTTCAGAGCACACAAAAAAAGACATCATGGAAATTTATGGCATTCCTGAAGAAAAGATTCAAGTAACCTATCAGTCATATAAAAAATCTGATGTCGTAACCACTGAAGAAGATGATTCAATTTATTTGAAAGCTAAAAAATTAGCCGCACAAAAATATGTATTGTTTGTCGGTAACATTGAGCCCAAGAAAAATATTAAAGCTTTAATTCAAGCCATGGCATACATACCCAAAGGTTATAAGTTGGCTGTCGTTGGAAGAAAGGCTTGGATGCATGAATCGCAGCTTTCAGATTTGACCAGATACTTAAAGAAAAAAGAATATGTCTTTTTAGATTATGTTTCTGAAGAAGAATTAAGCATGTTGTATAAAAATGCTTTGTGTATGGTGTTTCCTTCTTTGTATGAAGGATTTGGCCTGCCTGTATTAGAAGCGATGGCCCATGATTGTCCAGTGATTTGTTCAAATGTTTCGTCTTTGCCTGAAGTGGGTGGTGATGCTGCTTTGTACGTAAATCCCTATAAATTTACTGAAATTCGTGATAAATTAAAAGAAGTGATTTCAAATGAGGAATTACGCAGGGGGATGATTGAAAAAGGGCGCGATCGTGTGTCATTTTTCAGTCCTGAAAATTACGTTAAAAGATTAAATCAGGCGTATGAAAAACTTTATTCAAAAAGTTAGTTCTTTGTGGACAAACCACAGCACAAATATACAAAACGCAAATTACTTTACGCACATACCAAAAACGGCTGGGACCAGTTTTATTGTTTTGTTGGATCGTTTTTTTAAACAATCTGATATCTTCCCTAGTCAGTTATGGCGTGAAGTTGGATCAATCAACAAAGAATCGAATCAGGTATTTGAATTATTCAGGGGGCATTTTGGTGGTGGTGGCGTCAGCTCGTTAACAGAAAGGCCATTGAATTATTTCACCTTGTTACGTGATCCATATGCACTGTCTGTTTCAACTTTCCAATTCATCAAAAGGGAAAAAAACACCCTGGCACATGATGTCGTCTCTCAAGATGATTTCGACTTGGAGGCGTTTGTCACTGACAGCAAAACTTGTCATTTGATTAATAATCGCATGGTGAGAAATTTGTCTTTTGATTTCATTGAAGACCCTTCCGCACAAGAAGTATTTCTGTCAGAGGAAACCATTACAAGTTTAAAACCCTTGCTGGCTGAGTCGCAAAAAGCCTTGTCACCTGAGCAAAGGTATCAGCGTGCTATATCATTTATCGACAACTGTGTTTGGTTTGGTTTGGTAGAGCATTTTGACCGCTCAATGGATATGCTGTGTCATTATTTCAAAACACCCAGTTTAGGTAAAAGTCAAAAATTAAATACCAAGCCAATAGCTTTAGATATCTCTGAAAAAGCGCATCGCAGAATAGAAATTCTGAATGCATGGGACATTAAGCTGTATCGATATGCGACAGCAGTTTTTGAGAAAAGGTATCAGGACATGTTACACGATCTTGAATCATTCAGAAGTCACCCGAGTCAGCATATTGATGACCTGTTGGACAAACAATATCAGCAGCATCAAAAGTACCCCAAACGTACTGCGTATGAGTTAACCTTTGATAAAAAAATGGTGGGCTCACAATGGCATCGCAGAGAATTGTTAGCTGAAGATGGTTCTTATTTTCGATGGACAGGGCCAGAAGCTGTCAGCACAGTAGATTTGTGGGTCAAACCTTCAGATTGTCGCTTACAAATGCGGGTGATTAATGCACTTTCACCAGAAGATTTAGACATGATGGAACTGAGTATCAACGGTAAGCAGGTTGAATGGAGTTCAGATGCTGAGGGTGTGGTGCGTTTGGTTACTGCAAATGTACCCAAGTCACACATCAAACCCAATGGTTTGGCTCGAGTAAAAATCTCATTGCCTAAAACACAAAGTCATCAAGAAGCATTTCAATCAGATGATGAAAGACTTGTTGGTGTGGCTGTTCATTGGCTAAAATTCATGACATGATTTTATATTTACTGCCCACACATGGGTAAACCGCCCATTTTTATAACAGGAAGGTTCCGTGCAGGAACCTCTTTTTTGTGGCAATTGTTTGATCGATTGCCAGATTTTTGTGCTTGGTATGAGCCATTGCATCCACAATTGCCTTCACATGTGAAGTACATCAAGCCCAAAGCAGATCATGTGGGCATCAAGGATTATTGGCGCAGTTACAGCCTTCATCCTGAGTATGTAGATGGCTTCAATTCAGATTTTGCTCACAACGGGTTATGGTTAGAGTCAGACAGTCAATACCCAGAACTTAAACAGTACATAGACGGTTTGATTGAATTATCTGGAGGGCAGCAAGCTGTTTTACAGTTCAATCGGGTGGATTTTCGTTTGAAATGGTTAAGAGCCAATTACCCTGATGCGATTATTATTCATATCAAGCGAAAGCCCATGCAACTTTGGTACTCTCAAAGAAAACATTTGCCCGAATCTGAAAGGAATAACCCATCGGCTCCTGATGCTTATGAATTGATGCAATGGTCTGTGGCTTTATCATCTAGGTTTCCTTTTTTAGCCAAACGCAACCATCCGCACGCTTTTTACCGCAGCTACATATTACACAAACTTTCTGACTTGATGGGTGCGCAGTGTGCTGATTTGTGTTTGTCACTCGAACAGGATGTGTTTGAAAGTGATAAGTTCGCAGCAAAGCTCGAAAAGCATGTGGGTTTAACTTCTGATGTCTGGTTAAAAGCTCAGGGACAAAAGCATGTTCCCCCTTTGATGGGTATGGATGTTAATGAAATGTCCAAGTTAACAAAAATAATGGCAGGGGTTGATGCGTTGTTGTCGCAATCCGGATTAAAACCGCATTGTGGTCAATTAACACTGGAACAAATAAAAAGTGAATTTTCTGAATTTTGGGACAGCCAGTCCTTGGATGTTGAATGGCAAAATGAAGAAATGTTACACGCCATGGCGGTACAACAAACCGAGTTAACCAATCTGATGGCAATCAAAAATGACCTGGCAGAGCAGCTACAACAACTGAAACACAGTCAGCATAATAACTAAGCAAAATGAACAAACAAAAACGCACCGAAATTTTTACACGCTGGCGCAACATCAACCCAAAACCCGAAACCGAATTGGAATATTCATCGCCTTTTGAATTGTTGGTTGCCGTGGCATTGTCTGCACAGGCCACTGATGTGGGTGTCAATAAAGCGACGCGTAAATTATTTCCAGTGGCGAACACACCAGAAGCGATTTATGCTTTGGGAGAAGAGGGCTTAAAAGAATATATTAAAACCATAGGCTTGTTTAATTCAAAAGCCAAACACGTGATTCAAGCTTGTAAAATTCTGATTGAGGAATTTGATTCTGTGGTGCCAGAAAACCGCAAAGATTTGGAATCTTTGCCCGGTGTGGGTAGAAAAACTGCCAATGTGATTTTGAATACAGCATTTGGGCAGCCTGCAATGGCCGTGGATACCCACATATTCCGCGTCAGTAACCGAACCAAAATCGCACCGGGTAAAGATGTTTTGGAAGTCGAAAAGCGCTTGATGCGTTTGATACCCAAAGAATTTATCCTCGATGCGCACCATTGGCTGATATTGCATGGCCGTTATACCTGTAAAGCGCGCAAACCCAACTGCAAAGAATGTGTGATTGTGGATTTGTGTGAGTTTAATAAGAAAGTGCTGGATTAATCAGTCAATTTTCGCTTTTTTATTAAACCAAATTTCAAAAGCCAAAGCCGCCTGCCCATAAAGCATGCCCAGTCCGCCGTGGCTGGCTTTGGCGCCTAAGGTTTTGGCAGTATCAAGGAATGGTTTTGCCGCTTGTCCATAACTCAAATCGTAAGCAGTGGTGTGTTCGTTGAACCAATCACTGTTTAAATGAGGGCATAAACCTTGGTGGCCAATGGAAGTGGCATGAATGATGAGGTCATAACTTGGGCCTGTCGTATCAATGTTAACGGCTGAGCATGAGTCAAACTGGTTGGCCAGTTCAATGGCTTTGGCCTGCGTACGATTGGTGATATGAATTGAGTTTGGACATTCTGTAAGTAATGCTGGAATGATGCCTTTGCTGGCACCTCCTGCGCCAATGATGAGGATGGATTGGCCTTTAATTGTTATGCCTTTAGACTTCAAGTCTAAGACAAAGCCAGCACCATCGGTGTTGTCGCCCCACAACTGATTATTCTGAATAAACAATGTATTGACAGCGCCGGCCAATTCAGCTCGTTCAGTGATGGCATCTAAGGCTGGAATGATGTGTTGTTTGTGTGGCACGGTGATGTTGGCACCTTTTCCGTCTTGGGCAAAGAATTGATGTACTTGTGCCCAAAGTATGTCTTTTTCAACATCAATTAAATGGTATTCAATGTTTAAGTCAAATTGTGCCGCAAAACCTTGGTGGATTTTGGGTGACTGACTGTGCGCTACTGGGTGACCAAACAAAGCCAACTGATACGGCCTTGTTTGATTTGTTGTTGAAGTGTCTGGTTTGTTCACTCGCTCAACCATTCGGTGACACGGTCGGCATAATAGGTCAATATGGCATCGGTTCCGGCACGTTTGAAACACATCAAAGCTTCCATAATGGCGGGTTTTTCAGCCAGATAGCCATTGTCTATGGCACTTTGTAACATCGCATATTCGCCTGATACATGGTAGGCGCAGACAGGTACATTAAAGTGTGACTTGGCCATTGAGATGATGTCAAGGTAAGGCATACCAGGTTTGACCATCACCATATCAGCGCCTTCGTCTATGTCCATGGCGATTTCATCAATCGCTTCTAAGGCATTGGCGGGATTCATCTGGTAGGTTTCTTTTGAGCTTTTACCTAAATTTGCAGCAGAACCGACGGCGTCACGAAATGGCCCATAAAAGCTGGAGGCATATTTGGCGGCGTAAGATAAGATGGCGGTGTTATACAGTTTGTTGTTTTCTAATGCCTCACGAATGGCGCCAACACGACCGTCCATCATGTCTGAAGGGGCAACCACATCAGCACCGGCTTTGGCGTGTGATTTGGCCTGCATCACCAGCGCTTTGATGGTGACGTCATTAAGGATCTCACCTTGTTCATTGATGATACCATCTTGTCCGTGAGACGTGTATGGATCCAAAGCCACATCGGTGATGACCATCAACTCAGGTAATGATGACTTGATGGTTTTGACACTGCGCTGTACCAAGCCTTCGGTATTCCAAGCTTCAGCGGCATCATCTGTTTTGAATTGGGAGTCAATCACAGGGAAGAGGGCAATCGCATTCAACCCCTTTTCATGCAAAGGCACCAATTTTTCAAGTAAAACATCAACACTCATGCGCTGGACGCCCGGCATGGAATCAATTTTTTCAGTGCGGTTAAAACCATCCAATACAAAGACTGGCCAAATCAAATCGTTGACTGTCAGGTGATTTTCTGCCGATAAATTTCTGATGGCTTGTGAGCTTCTTAAGCGTCTTTTTCGAGTGAAAGGGTATTGCATCTGCTGATATGGCCGGTTAAGGCATGACTAAAGGTGATAGTTTATTGAATTTGGGTTAAAATTTCACCTTTTAAAAACCACAAAGAACATGGCCGTTATCATAAAGACCCCAGAACAAATTGAAAAAATGCGCGCAGCGGGACGCTTGGCCGCAGAAGTATTGGACCTGATTGGTGAATACGTTAAGCCGGGTGTGTCAACGCAAACCTTAGATGACATCTGTCATAAACACATTACTGAGGTTCAAAATGCCATTCCTGCACCCTTGAATTACCGTGGCTTCCCTAAATCGATTTGTACTTCGGTTAATCATGTGATTTGTCATGGCATTCCGGACGAAAAGAAAATCTTGAAAGAAGGCGATATCGTCAATATTGATGTCACAGTGATTAAAGATGGCTGGCATGGTGATACATCACGGATGTATTTTGTGGGTGAACCCAAACAGCGCGCTAAACGATTGGTTGATGTCACATATGAGGCAACAAAATTGGGCATTCAAATGGTTAAACCTGGTGTGACTTTGGGTGACATTGGGGCGGCGATTCAAGCCCATGCTTATAAGAACCGTTACTCTGTGGTCTATGAATATTGTGGTCATGGTATTGGTCAAACATTCCACGAAGATCCACAAGTCTTGCACTATGGGCGAGCTGGCACAGGTTTGAAGCTGGAACAAGGCATGACTTTTACCATTGAGCCAATGATAAATATTGGTAAGCGGCATTCTAAGTTGTTGGGTGATGGATGGACCGTTGTCACTAAAGATCGAAGCTTATCAGCCCAGTGGGAGCATACCATTGCGGTCACTGAAGATGGTTATGATGTGTTGACTGAGTCTCCTAATTTTCCGCTCTGATATTTAACCAATAAGTTATGGCATTACTGGCACCACCTGACCACGCCGATGACTACTTTGATGTGTTGTCATTGTCTATCATGGCCGGTGCCAATGTAACCACTGACGTCTCCTCGCAGGCTTTTGTTTTAAAAAAAGTGTTGGCAGCTGCCGATGAAAAGCTCAATGAACACTTTTATCAATGGCAAAACATTTCTCGATTGGTTCATACCCGTGCCTGGGTGGTAGAACAGTTCGTTTTGTTTTTTTGGCGGCAAGGCTTGGCTGGTTATAAGGGACTCAGTTTGGTTGCCGTTGGTGGTTTCGGTCGGGGGGAAATGCAGCCGCATTCTGATGTGGATTTGTTGATACTTTTTGATGGTGAATTACCCCAATCTCAGGTGGCACAGTTTATTCAAGATCTTTGGGACTTGGGTTTGGATGTGGGGCATGCCGTGCGGACAGTGGCCGAGTCAGTGACTTTAGCTGATAATGACGTTACAGTGGCCACCAATTTAATGGAAGCGCGTTTCATGACGGGTTGTGTAACCTTATTTGATGACATGATACGCCAGTGCAGTGATGACATCATTTGGTCTGGCCGAGACTTTTTTCAAGCCAAATACAAAGAGCAAGGGTTGAGACATAAAAAGTGTGGTGATACTGCTTATAATCTAGAACCCAACATCAAAGAAGGCCAAGGGGGATTGCGGGATATTCAAATGATCACTTGGGTGGCACAGCGGCATTTTCATGTGCGCACCATGCATGGCTTGGTTGATGTGGGTTTTTTGTTACCAGATGAATATATCAGTTTACAAAGGGGACAGCGAAAACTTTGGAAGATTCGTTTTGCCTTGCATTTATTGGCTGGCAGAAAAGAAGATCGCATCTTGTTTGAGTATCAAAAAAAGTTGGCAGCGATTTTTGGCTATCAAGATGATGAAGATTCGCTGGCAGTAGAAAAGTTCATGCAAAGTCATTACCGCAATGCGATGCAGCTGGAATTGTTGAACATGCGTTTGCTACAACTGTTCAAAGAAAACATTTTACAAAATGACGAAGACAAGAATATCATTGAACTGAATGAAGATTTCGTTATCATTAACCACTATATAGAAGCTCAAAAGCCACAGTTGTTCATCAAAAAACCAGCGGCTATTATGGACCTGTTTCTGTGTTATCAACAACACCCAGAAACTGCAGGAATCCGTGCCAATACCCTGCGTTATTTGAGCCAATCATTACATGTGATTGATGACCAATTCAGAGCTGACCCAGAAATTAAGGATAAATTTTTAACTGTATTCAAACAAAAAGATTTGGTATACAGTCAACTGAGTTTAATGAATGCCTTGGGTGTATTGGGCTTATACCTGCCAGTATTTGGAAAAATTGTTGGCCGCATGCAGTATGATTTATTTCATATGTACACAGTGGATCAACACAGTTTATTTGTGTTGCGGAATATCAGGCGGATCATTCGTGATTCAAACCCTCATGTCTTGGCACATGACGTGGCCCAATCTTTTGATGCACCTTATGTTCTTTGCTTGGCTGGTTTTTTTCATGACATAGCCAAAGGAAGGGGCGGTGACCATGCAGAATTGGGTGCTGTGGAGGCTGATATTTTTGCAGTTGAGTTTGGCTTGCCTGAGCATGATAAGTCTTTATTGGTTTGGTTGGTTAAATACCACCTCATCATGTCGGTAGTGGCTCAAAAGCAAGACATCAGTGATGTTGCAGTGATTTCAAATTTTGCTGAATTGGTTCAAGATCAGCGACATTTAGATGCTTTATATGTCTTAACCATAGCAGATATTTCTGGTACAGACCCTAAATTGTGGAACTCATATAAAGACAGTTTATTGTCTGAGTTGTACCAAAGGACCAGTCAGTACTTGGACAGCAGCGGACCTACGGATCAAGTGGCGCAAAGTAAGACTGAAGCTTTAGAAATGCTAGATGATGACAAACACAAAATCATACAAACACTGTGGCAAGACATTCCTGATAAGTTCTTTGATTATACCTCTGTTGACCAAATTGCACTGATCAGTGATGCGATTGCCAATAACAATAACCAAGAGACTGTGTGTATTACCGACCAACATGACGATGGTTTCGAAGTGGTGATTTACGGCAAAGATCACAAAGGGTTGTTCCATCATGTGGTGCAATTATTAACCCAATATCAGATTAATATTGTGAATGCCCGTATTTACAGTGGTAAGCAAGCACATGTGATGGATTCATTCCATTGCTTAGGTGAATATGATGATGATTTATTGGTTTCTTTGACAGCACAATTGTTGGAAGTATTGAAGTCTCAGAATTATGAAGTACTTGTGCCTCAACACCGAAGTGACCGCCGTGAACAGCATTTTTCTGTTGCCACGGAAATAAGTTTTACGCGAGGACGCAGTGACTTTGAATCGCGCATGGAAATTAAATGTGCTGATCAACAAGGCTTATTGGCAAATATCACCGCTTGCTTTTTACTACATGACATTGAAGTACATGCGGCTAAAATTGCCACTTTTGGCCATCAAGCCGAAGATGTGTTTTGGTTGAGCCATGACAACAAAGCTTTAAGTAAAGACAAGGCCAGTCAACTGATGGTCGAATTAAACCAAGCCTTGTCAGACGACTGAATTCTTACCCAGAAAGCTATTTCGTTTTAAAACACACCCCCTCAGAATATTTTATATGTAAAGCCCATGAATGCGCTCAAAGACTCGTCATCACTGACGATTGGGCTATTGGTTACTTCATTGTCATATTGAGTGATCCCGATGTTACCCAAAAAGCGAAGTTTCTCTGTCAAGGGCTTGAGTACCATGACACCAGCACTTTGTGTGGCACTGCTACTTGTTTGGTAAAATGGCCTGTTATCTGTAACTGATCCTGAGTCAACACCAAAATAATAGTTCACCACATCACCACTGTATTTCTGCCAGCTCAAGCTGGGGATGAACACCCATGATTTCACAGGAATGTATGCAGAATAGCCCAGTTTGAAACTGTGTCCACCATGTTTATTGGTGATTTCTTGGGTTTGACTAGCAGAAAAATAACCTATGGGGCTTTTATAAGTTGCTTCTACACCTGCACTGACAGGAAAGCCAAGGCCAGGCATGTCTTTCAACTCGGGGCTGTCGCCTCGGTCTTTGTCTCCGATGAAGTCAGCGCCAATACCAATTTTTAAGTCCCAATGTTTACTGTCAACAACCTGAAACCCCAATTCTCCACCTTGGAAATAAAATTTTTTGTATTTGTAATCAATGGCTGGAAAAGCTTGGGTTCTGTCCTCTCCGCCCACGTAAATTGATTGACTTCGTGCCACAGCGAGACCCAGTGACAATTCATGAGTGGGGGCTTTTTCAGCAAAAGATGGTGTGTAAAAAGTGCAAAGCAGTAATCCCAATGTACTAGAGGTGATGATTTTGTTTGTCATGTTAGGTCAATTTTAAAAGTGTAAATGGTATCACACCTGCGTGAAAATTGAGTGATCGTTCAGTTGCAAATATGCCAAGGCATTTATGTGGGTGTGTTTCTCGTAAAGTGGTCCGAAGAGTGCCTGTCTCAGTGTTACAATCATGCGTTGTCAAACTATCAGTGAAACCATGTCAAAATCTAATCAATTAATCGTCGGCTTAGCACAAATGGCACCTGTGTGGCTGAACAGGGAAGCATCCATTGACAAAATGTTGTCTATGATGGATGAAGGAAAATCTCAAGGATGTGAATTACTTGTTTTTGGTGAAGGGGTTTTGCCCGGCTATCCTTTTTGGATTGAACTGACCCAGGGAGCACGTTTCAATGCCCAAGATCAAAAAGAACTTCACGCACATTATTGTCAACAAGCAGTGCAAATTGAACGTGGCGATTTGGACAGCATTTGTCAGCGTGCCAAACAACACAAAATGGCCTTGTACTTGGGCATCATAGAAAGGCCTGTCGATCGTGGTGGGCACAGTTTGTATTGCTCCATTGTCTATGTTAATGAACAGGGTGTGGTGAAATCGGTACACCGTAAATTGATGCCAACTTTTGAAGAAAGGTTGACTTGGTCAATAGGTGATGGGCATGGTTTACAGACACATAAGTTAGGGCCTTTTACTGTCGGTGGCTTGAATTGCTGGGAAAATTGGATGCCCTTGGCGCGCACCGCGCTTTACGCCCAAGGTGAAGATTTACATGTGGCCAATTGGCCTGGCAGCATCAGGAACACCCATGACATCACGCCGATGATGGCCAAAGAAGGCCGTTCTTTTGTTATGTCGGTAGGCGGTTTGATGCGACCCGAAGATTTTCCTAAAGACACGCCACATTATGATGCGATCATCAAAGGTTGTGTAGGCATCGACTTTTTAACCGATGGTGGTTCTTGTTTGTGTGCCCCAGACGGCAGTTTTGTTATTGAGCCGCAAGTGAATGTGGAAGGTGTGTTTTCTGCGACAATTGATCACAACAAAGTATACGAAGAACGTCAAAATTTTGACCCCGTCGGTCATTATTCACGACCCGATGTATTTGAGTTTAAAGTGAATAAGGACAGGCAGGGGTTTGGCGAGTAATATAAGGTATAATATGATTGTAGTTAAAGTTTAGATTGGAGCGGAAATGAAAGAAATTTTTGTTGCATTATTTTTAATGCTTGGCTGTACTTCAGTAGCTTATTCACAATCTTTTCACATTTAAATTACGCCTGAAGCAGGATTTGATGCAGTGGATGCCATTTACAATGAATTCAATTCACAGCAGCCACAAAGTATATTAACTGTATTAAATGACCACATGCCTGCTGAAGTGAGGTATTTAATTTCAAACAGACCCTATGGAAAGCGATTGGAATTGATGATTGCATCACCTGATTGGTCGGCTGCACAACTGGCACGTCGTTTGATTATCAGGTTTAATTATCCGCAAGATTTGACGGCTGTGTTGGATAATTTATCTTCACATGAAGCGGTTGAATCGGTTTATTTTGACTTCACCTTGAATCCATTGGAAATTCAACCTGAGCAGCCGAGCTCTGAAGAAGACATTGTTGTTAATTTGTCGTATTTACCATTTGGTTGCGATTATCCTAGCCCAACAAACTCATCCGGTGAAGATTATGATGTCACCATAAATGGTTCAGTCATTGAATTGGATGTTTCTGCATACCGGAATTTTTTACCGAGTACTACCATTTGTTCAATCAGTCCAACGCAACTTTCGGCTTACAACCTAGGTTCTTTACCAACCGGTGATTATACCGTTATGGTCAACCATGTTTATAATGCTGATGCATTTCCTGTAACGCAACAACAAAGAAACGTTGTCGGTCAGTTTCCTTTGATGGTGCGAGGCAGTCAAGTTACAGCTGTTCCTGCCTTTTCTTTTTGGGCTGTTATTTCTTTAACCTGTTTGTTATTGATATCGAGTTTTCCTTTTCGAGAAAGGTGGTTTTAAACAACGGTTAATTTAGCAAACTTGGCGGCCAATACTTTAGGGCCGACTTGATTGAATTGAACCAGTACTTGTAAGTAATCGCCTTTGCCGCTCATGTCGGTGATGACACCTTCGCCAAAACTGGCATGTGTGACATTTTGGCCTATTCGATAGGGTGAATCGCTGTCTGGTTTTGTTTGTTGTTGGTAGGGTGTGCTTTGTCCGTAGTGGCTGCTGGGACGAGCGGGATGAATGTTGCCGCGTTGTTGTTTGGTTAATTCTTTTGGAATTTCGCGCAAAAACTGAGAAGGTTGGCAGGGAGATATTTTACCCCTGATGCGCCTTGATGTGGCGTAACTGAGGAACAGCTGTTTTTCTGCGCGGGTGATGCCGACATAAGCCAAACGGCGCTCTTCTTGTAGTTTGTTTAAATCTTCCATTGAGTTTTGGTGCGGGAATAAGCCTTGTTCCATGCCGACAATAAACACCACTGGAAATTCCAAGCCCTTCGCTGAGTGCAAAGTCATCAACTGCACATGTGGTTCGTCTTTGTTGTCTCGATCACCGGCATCCAAGGACACGGCGGCCAAAAAAGAAGACAATGGGGTCAGGCCCAGCTCTAAATCTTGGTCACTGATTTCAAACGTTTCGCCCGCATTGAGTAATTCATCCAAGTTTTCCAAGCGTGTTTGGGCTTTTTCAGGTGGTTCTTTGAGGTAATGGTCTTTTAATGACGTGCGTTCAATGATGTCAGCGAACAGGCCAGCCAAGGGTTGGTCTTGGTTGTTTTGCTGTAACTCGTCTATTAAGTTGGCAAAGGCGGCAAATGATGTGGCAGCGCGATTGGCTAACTTACTTTGCTTAACCAAGTCCAAACCAGCTTGCCACAAACTGCTTTGGTTCATGGCCGCATAGTTGCGAATCATGTTGATGGTTTTTAAGCCGAGACCGCGTGTGGGTGTGTTGATCACACGTTCGAAGCCGATGTCATCATGCCGGTTATTGATCAGGCGGGCATAGGCCATCACGTCTTTGATTTCCATGCGTTCGAAAAAGCGCAAGCCGCCATAGATTTGGTAAGGAATCTGGCGCTTGATTAACGCTTCTTCGAGTAAACGAGACTGGGCATTTGAGCGATATAAAATACAAATGTCATCAGGCCGGGTGGTGTTGGCCAGTAGGGCATCAATGGTTTCGCCGACATAAAAAGCTTCGTCAAACTCAGAGTGTGAGCCATAAATGCTGACAGGTTCGCCTTTTTCTTGTGCAGACCACAGGTTTTTGCCTAATCTTTTGTTGTTGTTTTTGATCACGCCATTGGCGGCATCCAATATGGTTTGGGTGGAGCGGTAATTTTGCTCTAATTTATAAAGTGCAGTATTGGCGTTCAGTGTTTGGTAATCCAAAATGTGATCAACTTTGGCACCTCGCCATGCATAAATCGATTGGTCATCATCACCGACGACCAGTACTTTGTTGTTTTTACCGGCCAACAGTTGAATGAAAGCTGATTGGATGCTGTTGGTGTCTTGGAACTCGTCGACCAAGATGTGCGAAAAACGCATTTGATATTTGTGTAAAACATCTTCGTTATTGAGCAGCAATTCGTGTGCTCGCAGTAGCATTTCAGCAAAATCAACCAAGCCAGCACGGTTGCAGTGGTCGTCGTATTGCTGATAAACCTTAATTAAAGTTTGGTTGTTGAAATCGCCAAAATCTTCGACCTCATTGGCACGCAGGCCCTCGTTCTTTTTGTCGTTGATAAAACCTTGCACTGAACGCGGTGGCCATTGTTTTTCATCCAGTTCTAAATCACTCAGGCAGCGACGAATTAAGCGGTATTGATCATCTGAGTCTAAAATTTGAAAATTCTTTGGAAGGCCTGCGGCTTCGGCATTGATTTGTAACAAACGCAAAGCGATACCATGAAAGGTGCCGATCCACATGTTGTTGATGTCTTGTTTCAACATGTAAGCAATGCGGTTGCGCATCTCTGCGGCAGCTTTGTTAGTAAAAGTCACAGCCAAGATGCTGAAAGGTGATACAAATTCAGCACCAATCAACCAAGCAATTCGGTGAACCAAAACACGTGTTTTACCACTGCCAGCACCGGCCAGCACCAAGGCATGTTGGGCATCTGTAGTCACTGCTTGTGCCTGAACTTCATTCAGGTTGCGTAATATGTCTTCAGTGTTTAGGCTCATAATGCGATCTTTTATAAAGGAAGTTGCTGTTGTTCTTCAACCACCACCATTTGGTGTCCACTGATGTCAGTAAATTGTGATTTGATGCTTTTTTCTATGCTGTTAATACCTTGCGGTGACAGCGGATAGTAAATGTGTTGACTTTGGGCATCGGTGTTTTTGACGCTGATGGCCACTAAACCTGCTTGCTGACTTTCAAAAAAATTAAGTTCAACGGGTAAGTCAGGTCTGATTTCACCTTGTATTTCTGTCCAATAATCACCGGTCAGGCGATGTTTTTCAAAACCACCCAAACAGATTTTTTCATCGCTCAACGGCCATTCCGTTGCTTGAAATAAATGTAATTCTAGCCCGTGAGCTTGAAATGCTGACATGGCGGTTCTTTGTGCAATCAACCATTCCATATAAGCCTTACTCTCGGCATTAAAGTAACTGGCCATCTGACCATAGCTGAACATCGGTGAAAAGACCAAGTGGTCAACCAAAAAGAAATGGTTGTGTTGCGGGCTTTGACTCGCCATTTTGGCTTGTTTTTGCAACAACGCCGCTTCAATCACTTGCCAAACAGGATCCATTCCCAGCTGCTCATAATGGTTGTGCATCATGGCCAACAAATCCAATGTGGTCATGTAATTGGCGTGGTTGATGTTGGGTGTCAAGTGAGCACTGATGGCTTCAAAACAAGGCGGTGAAATCATGCCTTTGTGCATCAAATCAGCTTCAAACTGTTCAGCCAGTTCATCATTGTTTGTAAACAATACGAATGGCATCAACATCAACACCTGATCAGAGTCGGTAGGGTGCAAACCTTGTGGCATAAAACCATTATCTGAGCCAATGGTCAGCACCTTGTTCATTTGCAATTCGCCCTGAAATGCGGCTTCGGCATATTGTTTCAAGGCATCATGAACAGGCCATTTAGGTTGCAAAATTTGTTCAACAGGGAAGGCGGCGGCTGCAAAAGCCAAAGCAGAATCATCCTCATCCAATGGCATGATGGCGCGTAAATCACGGGCCAACATTTGGCCAATGTGGTCAGCCGATTCTTTGTCTACTGTTTGTGTAATAGATTGTTGGCATTCAAGGGCGAATAGGCCATTGAGTTGGTGTTTGTAGCTCATTCTTCTTCGAACTCTTTGCCTTGGTCCATAAAAGATTGTTCTTCAGCAAACCATGATTTGGCGATTGTTGATAATTCTTCAGTGCCAACGCGACGCAATGCTGAGAAAGTTTGGCAAGTTGTTGTTGGGCTCAGTGCTTTGATTTGGCGTTTGACATCGACCAAGGTTTGTTTGATTTTTCCATTGTTGATTTTGTCTGATTTGTTCAAGATGACGTGTGATCGCATGCCTGAATTGAACGCCCAAGTAATCATCTGTTTATCGAAGTCCTTCATTGGGTGGCGGATGTCTTGGATAATCACCACACCAATCAAACTTTGACGCTTCATCAGGTAGTTATTGATTTCTTGGTCCCAATGTTTGCGCATTTTGATGGGCACTTTGGCGTAACCGTAACCGGGTAAATCGACTAAGCGTAAGCCAGGTGAAAACTCGAAACAGTTAAATAATTGGGTACGACCCGGTGTTTTACTCACTTTGGCCAAGCCTTTGTTGTTGGTCAAGGCATTAATGGTGGTCGATTTTCCTGCATTTGAGCGACCTGCAAAAGCAATTTCCATACCAGAATCAGCAGGTAATTGTGCAATGGTATAGGCACTGATGAGAAATTCGCAGCGATTGAATATGTTGGCCATGCTAAATTGTGAACATTCAAAAGCGGCTATTTTAAAGGACTGAGCCAAAATTTGATATGTTCACGGTTGGCTTATCGGCTATAATATCGGCTTTTTTAAGTCAGCATTTCCAATAGGGGTCAATATGAAACACATCATTCTGTCTTTGTTACTGGTTATATCTACTCATGCTTTGGCACAAGATGCCGAAAAAGGTAAAGCCTTATCAGCCACTTGTGGCGCATGTCATGGCATGGACGGTAACAGCGTCAACCCAATCTGGCCTTCGATTGCCGGTCAGCATGAAAAGTACATTGAGCGCCAAATCAAGTTGTTCAAATCGGGTGCGCGCCCAAGTGCCAACATGGCACCGATGGTGGCGGCTTTGTCTGACCAAGACATCAAAGATTTGTCAGCATTCTTTGCTTCACAAAAAATGAAGTTAAAAGCAGCTGATCCTGAAATGGTTGAGTTGGGTCAAAGCATCTATCAAGGTGGCATCAAAGACCGCAACATTCCTGCTTGTTTGGCCTGTCATGGCCCAACAGGTCAAGGCAATCCACTGTCGGGTTACCCGAAATTGGCAAACCAGCATGCGGCATACACAGTGAATGAGTTGAAATTGTACCGTGCTGGCCGAGTGATTGAGGGCAGTGACAACCCCAATGACAGTGTCATGGCAGAAGTGGCTCAATATTTGAGTGATGAAGAAATCACCGCCGTAGCCAGCTACATTCAAGGCTTACAAAAAGCCAAATAAACTTAAAACGAACTAACTGAGTCGCTTGCTGTCCAAGCGGCTCAACAATTGAAAGAGGAAAACATGAAAAAACTAACTTTATTTTTAGCGCTGTTCTTAGTTATCAGCTGTTCAAATGCTGATCAACAAGAAGCAGAAGCTAAAGTTGAGGCTATTAAAACAGAAGCGACAAAAGCGGTTGAAACGGCTAAGTCAGAAGTCAAAGAGGCTGCTGAGGAAGCAGTCACTGAGCAAGTGGCCAAAGCGACAAATACCGTGGCTAAGAAAGTTATGCCTGCGGAAGTGAACTATCAGGCTGGGATTCATTACACAGTTTTAAACCCAGCGTGGGATACAGAGACTGAAGATGAAGTCGTTGTTTATGAGTTTTTTGGATATTTGTGCCCTCATTGTTATTCTTTCCAACCCTATATGAAGGCTTTTGAGCAAAGAAAGAAAGACAATGTGAAGTTGGTACGTGTTCCTGTCGTTTTCCAACCCATCTGGAAAATCTATGCACAAGCATACTACACAGCAGAATCAATGGATTTGTTAGAAAAGTCTCATAATGCTTTCTTCGAAGCCATTCATCAGCATAAGAAACAATTCAGAACCATTGAACAAATTGCCGACTGGTATGCTTCAAGTTTCGGTGTAGATAAAGATAAATTCTTATCAACAGCAAACTCGTTTATGATTGATGGCATGATTCGCAAAGGTGATCAAATGATGCGTCAGATGCAAGTACAGTCAACACCTACTGTTGTTGTTAATGGTAAATTCAAACCCAATGCCAAACAGTTGAAAACACGTGAAGGCATGATGGATTTGGTTGATTACTTGATTGATGCTGAAAGCAAATAAGTAAGTAACACCTCAGAAAATAAAAAGCTGGTCAATCTTTAAAGAATGACCGGCTTTTTTTATGACCTAAAAAAAGTGAGATACTCTACTTAAGCTACACGTTCTATATCTATCAAGCCTTCTAGGCTGGAAGCGCGATCGATGATCAGTTTAAGGTGGTCAAAGTCTTTGACTTGAACGCTGATACTGATGTGTAAAAGGCCCGCTTCAGTATCACTTTTGGCATTCAGTGAAACAATTTGTGCTTGAAGTTGAGCAACCAAGATACTGATGTCTTTGATGACGTGTTTTTTGTTTTGGGCAGTCAGTTTGAGTTGACTTTGCATGCCCCAGTTGTCTTCATCTCCCCAGTTCACATTAACCAACCTGTTAGGTTCTTCAGAAATCATGTGAAGGTAATTGTCACAATGTATGCTGTGAACACTGATACCTCTTATGCGTGTAATGTAGCCTCCGATTTGTTCACCTGGCTTGGGTTGGCAGCAACTCGCGATGGTGGTTTTCAGTGAATCAACGCCTTCAACAATGATATGTGCTTTTTTGTTGGTAACTTTCTTTTTGCTGGTCTTCTTTTTGAATCTTTTTTGAGGGTTGGTTTGAAACTCGGCCCGGTTGACAACTTGAGTTACGGTGATATCGCCCGTGGCAATCATTGCATACAACTTATCTAATTGATGTAAGTTGAAGTGCTGCAAAATAGCATCATAGTCAATGTCAGTGAGGGCGAACTTTTTCAATTCATTGTCTAAAAGTTCTTTACCAATGACCAAGTTTTTGTCAAAGTCGTTTTCTCTGAACCAGTGGCGTACCTTTGCCCTTGCTTTGGCGCTGTGTAAATAGCCAGACTGCTCATGTAACCAATCTCGAGATGGCTTGGCTGTTTTGGCAGTTAAAATGTCTACACGATCACCAGTGGAGAGTGGTCGCGTCAGTGGTACGATGGAACCGTTAACCTTGGCCCCTTGACAGCGATGCCCCACTTCGGTGTGTACATGATAAGCGAAATCAACAGCTGTACAGCCTCGAGGCAAATCAATCACATCACCTGTCGGTGTGAAGACATAGATGCGTTCTTCTTGAGTGTCAGATTGAAAAGCGCCTAAAAGGTCTTCTGAACTGCTGTTTTCAGAGAGCAGCTGGCGCATCCAGTTAACTTTGCTGTCATAGTTTTGGTCTTGTTTGCTGCCGTCTTTGTAGCGCCAATGAGCCGCCACACCCAACTCAGCATGTTCATGCATTTGATGGGTTCTGATTTGGACTTCCAAGGTTTTACCGTCAATCATCACCACAGTGTGTAGGGATTGGTACATGTTGCCTTTGGGTTGCGCTATGTAATCATCAAACTCTTTGGGTATATGAGACCATGTGCCATGGACCAAGCCTAAAGTGGCATAACAGTCTGCAACAGAATCTACAAGCACCCGTACCGCCCTGATGTCGTATAAACCATCGAAAGAGAGGTTCTTTTTCTGCATTTTCTTGTAAATGCTGTAAATGTGTTTGGGACGGCCAGCAATGTCAGCCTGAATGTTGTTCTGTGCCATTACTTCAAGTAAGTGCGACGAACAATCTGCAATAAATTGCTCTCTGGCTTTTCTTTTCTCAGCCAGTTTTTTGGCAATGCTTTTGTATTGTTCGCCTTGAAGAAAACGGAAAGACAAGTCCTCCAATTCCCACTTGATTTGCCATACACCCAATCGATTAGCTAAAGCAGCATGGTAGGTCATGGTTGATGTGGCCAGTTGTTTTTGCCACGCTTCACTGAAAGAAATAGCCGCTCGCATCAAGACCACTTGTTCTGCGAGAAGGATCAGCACCAAACGCACGTCATTTATCATGGCGAATAACAGGCGGCGCAATCCTTCGGCATTGTTGGATTTTGGATTGATGAGCCAGTCAGCTTGGTGAATTTTTAGCAAATCATCAATGATTTGCTGTTGTTTCGATGTCAGTGTTTGGAGTTGCGCTTTTGCCTGAGGGTGGTTTGTTCTCAAGGCATGAAAAAGCGCGTAAATCATCAGCATTTCTTCGTCTGCTTTGAGTGCCTCAAGCACAGCTACAGTTTGTGAGTAATGCGATTCAGAACGGTGTGTGTCATCAATGATCCAATGATCTTGTATTGGTGGTTCAAAATTCATAATACCTGAATTTGTAAAATTAATTGAGTTGGTCTGTAAGCCGGGTTCTGTACGTTAAAAACGTGGCAATCATTCATCTGGGTCATACATTGCTGCATGCCTCAAGCAACCTACCCGAAAACAGTGTGGGCCACACCTCGCGTTTTCCTATTTGGTCTTGCTCCAAGTGGGGTTTACCATGCCACCTTTGTCTCCAAAGTCGCGGTGCGCTCTTACCGCACCATTTCACCCTTACCAAACCGAAGTTTGGCGGTATCTTTTCTGCTGCACTGGCCGTAGGCTCGCGCCTCCCGGACGTTATCCGGCACCCTGCCCTGTGGAGCCCGGACTTTCCTCGATTGTTACCAACCGCGATTGCCCGACCAACTCAGAGGCTATTGTGGTGTTTTTTGAATAAAAAGCAATCACTATCTGTGATTATGCTTAAATTTAAACATAAAAAAAGGCACCCGAAAGTGCCTTTTGATTGGCTTATTAGCTTGTATTATTTACCAATATTTTTCTTTAAAAACTTTAATATGGCTTTGTATAAGTCAAGTCTGTGTGGTATTTTTTGGAATCCGTGCCCGTCTTTCTTATACATGGTTTTGTATTTGATGCCTTTTTCTTTCAATTTTTTCTCTAAGAAATAAGCATTTTCTATAGGGACTCGAACATCTTCTGTGCCATGAACCAAGAAGATATCTGCAGTCACTTTATCCAGGTTCAAAGCAGGAGAGCGTGAGTCCAATACGGCTTGGTCTTCATATGTGCCAAACATTTGTTTGAAATAGTTTTGTCTCGCTTTGCGGTTGCCTTTGAAAGAGTCGGCTTTTTTCCATTGCAATTCTACTTCGTAAATACCCGCATCAGGAATGGTACATTTGTACAAGTCAGGTTCGCGTACTACCGCTTGCATAGAGGCATAACCACCATAACTCACGCCATGGATACAAATACGATCTTTGTCAGCATAACCTTGGTTGATGGCCCATTTTGTGGCATCAGTGATGTCGTCTTGCATCTTGGTGCCCCAGTAGGTGTATCCTTCTTTTTCAAACTTCTTACCATACCCGCCCGAACCACGGAAATCCAATTGAACCACTAAGTAGCCATGGTGTGCGAGTAGTTGTGCGCGGTTGTCAAAGCCCCAGCGGTCTCTTGGACCATAAGGGCCACCATGTGGGTAAATTACCATGGGTAAGTCTTTTAATTCTTTACCGTTTGGAATGGTCATCAGTCCATACATCTTCAAACCATCACGTGCAGTCATGGTGAAAGGCTCTACTGCAGCCATTAATTTAGGATCAATTTGAGAGTTGCGGCTGGCAACATAAGTGACTTTGTTATCACGTCGATCAATCAAGTAGTAATCACCAGGGTTTTTGTCACTGCGAACACTGATAGTGGTGATGTTTCTGTCTTTGGTATAAGTACCTATGCCAATGGCTTGGCCTTTGAATGATGCACGAATTGATTTGTGGAATGCAACTTCGCCTTTAACAGACTCATCTTCTAAGTAAAAGTAATCAGGATAGCCTGCTTCGTAGTTAACACCAATCACTTCATCATTACGGCCAGTGATGGCAGAAGCTATATCAACATCAGGATGTCTGAATAACTTGGTGATTTTATCAGTGCTGAAATTGTAAGAGAATAGGCCAGTGGTGCCTTCGTCTTTTAAATCATGGTTCGATGCAAAGTAATAAATGTTATTGTCTTTACTGAAACCTAAACCAGCAACTTGAGGAGGTTCAGTTTTGTTGTTTGGTAATGTCATTAATTTCCAATCACCACCAGATTTTCTGATGTGCAAATAAATAACATCGTCGTCAAAATTAAAACGATCGACCGGATCGTATTCAACAGCAACACGAGGTTCATCATTGTGATCAACCCGAATAGAATAAATTCGAGACAAAGTCCCACCAACAGTGCTTGGGGCGCCTTTCATGTAGCTCATTTTACCGTTGTGGATGTTCATTTTATTTAATTTGGCACTGCCGCCATCAGCATAATGGCTTTTAGAAATTAAAACATGATCAGGTTGGTCTTCAAGTAATGAGATGATTCGAACACCAGATCTTTGAAAGTCATGAAGCATGGTTGCGTTTTCGCCATCAATATCCACGGCTTTCATTTCAGGTTTTTTAGGTCTGCCATCTAACCACCCAGTAATGTATTGGCTAACGAAGACGATTCGTTTGTTGCTGACCCAATCAAATTGAGCCACTTCTCGATCATCACCCACGTCGAACGCAAACAAGCCTTTCTTAGTTTTCATATTCATGATGCCGAGCTTAACTTCTGACCCTTCTTCGAAAGTAAAGGCCAGGTGTTTGGCGTCAGGTGAAATTTTTACTGACTTGAATTTGGCTTTAGCCGCGAATGCTTCAAGTGGAACTTTTTTTGCGGCCAATGCGCTGTTGCTTAATATCAGCAAGGCCATAAGGGATAGAATTTTTTTCATCGTTTATGTTTATGCAATTTAAATCGCCAAACATTGTAACGGATTCTAGAGTACTTTAATTTCTTTTTTCATGATAAGGAGGTTGCCATAGCCGTCTTTAGGTGTGGCAAACTCCCAAGAGTCCATGATGGAATCAATGAAATTGATGCCCATTTGACCGGGCAAAGGATTGTTTAAATCACGCGGTTTGATCTGGCTGTCATAGACCTCGGGAGCAAAATCCCTCAAGTAAAACACCAAGGTGTTGTTTTGTTTTTTGATTTCAAGTTCTATGCTTTCTTCAGTATTGTTTTTGTAGGCGTGTCTGATGATATTGGTAACTGCTTCATCTAGACTGAGTATGATTTCTTGGCAAGTGGTTTCATCAAAATTAACCGCCTGACAGGCTTGTTTGACCCGACACCTGACTTCTTTTAGCTGGCCAGGGTCAGATTGAAATGTCATGTTATCAATAATCTTTTCTTTGAGGTGGTCTCGCTTTTCGATCAACAACATGGTGGCATCGTCATTGAGTTTGTGTCGCCTAGCAAATGTAATGAGTTTTCCAATCCGCACTTCTGGAGAATCAGACTCTACCGTTTTGATGTGCTCGATCAAACCGTCCAGTTCTAATCGTTCACCTTCATCATTTCTTGCATCAGTTAAACCGTCAGTTAAAAAGTATAGGCCACCTTGTTCTAAGGTTAGGCTTTGTTGTTCGAAAGAGAGGGCGCTGTGTTTGATGCCTAATGGTGGTGCATCTGCACGCCAAGACTCTATCTGACAGGCTGGGCATTTATATATGACGGGTGGTAAACCGGCATTCGACCATGTGACCGTGTCGGTTTTAGGGTCGTAATAACCAACCGCTGCACAAACGAACAGGCCGCGCGAGGCTTTTTCACACAACTCTTTGTTGGCTTTTGCTAACCACTGGCCTGGTGGCAGCTTGTCTTTTCCAATCCAGCGCAACAGGCTGCTGGCCCTGACCATCAGCATGGAGGCATCTAGTCCTTTGCCTGAGACGTCACCTATGAAAAACCCTATGGTGCCATCATTGAGCTCAAAATAATCATAGAAATCCCCTGAAACCTCATTCGCTGATACATTGGTCCCCACCACTGGAAAGGGTGGCTTGATTCGGTTGGGAAGCAAGGAACGTTGTAATTTTCGTGCCAGCGTCAGTTCTTTGCGGATTCTTTTTTGTTCTACTACATTTAAAGTGAATCTGGCATTTTGCACTGCTAATGCGATGGGTGGTGCCAGTAACCGCAAAATGTCTCGGTCGCGAGCCATGAATAGACCGTCATCTAATCGATTCAGCACTTGTATCACGCCGATGGTTTTGTCATTCCAAATCAACGGCGTACAAAGTACCGATTTGGTTTGAAAACCCGTCAGTTCATCGACATGACATATGAAGTCTGCGTCTTTACTGGCGTCTTTGATCATTTGGCATTCGCCTTGAATAAACGTGCGGCCCACGATGCCGTCATGGGTTTCTATGACCATGTTGGTGACATCAACTGGGCCTGAACTGGCCCGACACAAGAGTTTGTTTTCTTTGTTCAGCAAAAATACGCTGGCTGCTTCAGATTGCATGTAATTTTTGATGCGCACCACCGCACGTTTTAAAATCACATCAATGTCCATCGATTTAACAAAATCCTGGCTCAAGTCAGCCAGTAATGAGAGCTGCTCAAGTGTGCCTGCAGATTCCTGCTTGTTTTTAGGTTCTTTGAATAATGAGGTCTCAGGCCTCATCAGTCTTGTCCTCAGGTTCATCTTGGTGTGATGTGTTATTTTTTTCAGCTTTTTTTGAGAGTTTATTCTTTTTTCTAGCACGTTTATTTTTGATGTGTAATAAGGTCATCACCACGCCAGAAAGTCCGTATAAACTGAAGACGATAAATAACACCCATTCAGTTTTAATCGCTAATAATACGATGATAAGTACCAAAATAATCAACCAAACAAATGAAACACCTTCCTTAAACGGGATGGTCTTGAATGAATAATAGCGAAAACGTGAGACCATCAGTAAACCGACAATTGCAGTCAAAGGAAGCATGACATAACGCAACGAAGCGCCTTCAAACCCGATGTCAACACAGACCCAGACAAACCCGGCCAAAACGGCTGCTGCCGCTGGTGAAGGCAAGCCTTGGAAGTAGGCTTTGTCAACAACACCAATTTGAGTGTTAAAACGTGCCAAACGCAACGCACCACTGACTGCAAATATAAATGCAGCTAACCAGCCCAATTTACCCAAAACAGGGTGGACGTTAGTTAATGAGTAGAGCGACCAGTTGAAAGCCAGTATTGAAGGCGCAATTCCGAAGGAGACCAAGTCTGACAGTGAATCATACTGTTCACCGAATGCGGATTGTGTGTTGGTCAGGCGCGCGACTCGGCCGTCCAAACCATCAAGTAGGGCGGCAATGAAGATTGATAAGCAGGCCATGCCGAATTTACCTTGAATAGAGGCGATGATGGCGTAATAACCGGCAAACATGGCGCCGGTGGTAAATAAGTTAGGTAATAAGTAAATGCCTTTGCGTTTGGCTTGATCTAATTTAGTCATAAAACATTGAATTTAAACTGCTTCCATTGTACCTTAATTCATTATCGCTTCGCTTGCTATTTGGTTTTAAACTTCCTAAGATAATGGCAGAAAAGCTATTTATAAGGAGAAAGCTCATGAAAAAATTGTTTGTTTTTGCTTTGTTTTTGACTGTTTTTTGTACAGCAAATGCTGGAAAAGTTTATAAGTGGGTGGATGAAAATGGTCAAATTCATTACTCATCTAATAAGCCAGATGATCAAAATGTCAAAACAGTCAAAATAAGAAAAGCACCTAAAGTGGTGGCCAAGAAAGCAGCTGAAGAAGATGTTGAAGTGACACCTGAAGCAGAGGAGCCTGTTGATCCAGAAGCTGAAAAAGAAGCCAAAGCACAAATGGCCAAAGTGGATGCAGCAAATCGAAAAAAACAATGTGAAACCGCCAGAAAAAACCTGAATGCATTGAACTCGAGCACAAGGGTTGCACAAGTTGATGAGGAAACTGGCGCCAGAACCATGATGACAGACGCACAACGCATAAAAGCATTTCAGCAAGCCAATAAAGCGGTTAGGGACAATTGTAATTAAACACATGAACAGAAGAAAAATATTAAAAACAGCGGCGCTTGCGGGCGCCGTTGCTGGTTTGTCAGCATGTAAAAAGTCAAACAACAGTACATCTGCTTGTGAGTCGAAAGTCGCTGGTGTTGATGTTGTTGAGTGGAAAATGGTCACAACTTGGCCCAAAAACTTCCCTGGCTTAGGTACGGGGGCACAGTTTTTAGCCGATAAAATAAACCAAATGTCAGGTGGTCGCTTGGTCGTCAAGGTATTTGGAGCCAATGAACTGGTTCCTGCATTTGAGGTTTTTGATGCGGTGTCATCAGGTACAGCACAAATGGGACATGGTGCTGCTTATTATTGGAAAGGGAAGGCGCCAGAAGCTCAGTTTTTTGGCGCAGTGCCATTTGGTATGAATGCCAATGAAATGAATGGTTGGCTTTATCACGGTGGTGGGCTTGAGTTATGGGAAGAGACTTATCGACCTTTTGGTCTGAAACCATTGCCAGCGGGCCAAACCGGTGTTCAAATGGGTGGTTGGTTTAACAAAGAAATCAACAGCATAGAAGACATCAAAGGACTGGTGATGAGGATTCCTGGATTGGCTGGGGATGTGTTGTCGCGTGCTGGTGGAACCCCGCAAGTCCTGCCTGGGGCAGAATTGTTTACTGCATTACAAACTGGAACCATTGATGCCACAGAGTGGGTTGGACCATATAATGATTTGGCTTTCGGTTTGTATCAAGCGGCACAGTTTTATTACTATCCAGGTTGGCATGAACCAACGGCATGTTTAGAAGCCATCATCAATCAAGATGCATTCGACGCATTGCCTGAAGATTTACAAACAGTGGTAGAGATGGCGGCCATGGCAGCCAACCAAAACATGTTGTCTGAATACATGGCCAACAATCAAAGGGCATTAGATACTTTGCAGAAGGTGCATCATATCAAAATGAAAGCCTTCCCTGAAGATGTGTTAGCTACTTTCAAGCAACATGCTGAAGCGGTGATGTTGGAACTCAGCCAATCAAGTCAGTTGGCCAAGCGCATACACCAATCCTATTTTGATTTTGCAGAAAAAACTCAGGCCTGGCTCAACGTTTCTGAAATGGCTTATTTACAAGCCAGGTAATTTGATGGGCTCCAAATGGCTTGAAACTTTTCCTTTTGTGGTGCAACAGCAAGCAGCGGTTGAACCTTTGATGGAGTTATACCCTTCATTGAATGCTTATGATGTGGATGCCGACTGGCAAACATTTTCTGAGCAACACATCCACCATGATGTGTTCAAAAACTTGAGAGAATTTAGGCAGTCAAGATTGGCTTTAATTGCCCAGCTCGATTGTTATTTATCAACAGCAGAGCATGGTTTGGCGATGCTGAAAACATCACAACTGGCTGACTGTTTAGTGCAGCATGCATTGACCTCTGCAGAACAGTACATGGTTGAACGGTATGGACGGGTATTTGATGAGAGCAATGAGCCTGTAACGTTTGCTGTGTTGGCTTTGGGTAAACTGGGCACCAATGAACTTAATTATTCTTCAGACATTGACTTGGTCTTTGTTTGTAGTGGTGATGGTCAATCTGATGGTAAGCGAAGTTTAGAAGCCACCAGGTATTTCGAAAAGTTGGGAAGGCGGTTGATCAAATTGTTAGATCAGTTCACTGCTGATGGTCGCGTATATCGAGTAGATATGCGTCTGCGACCTTTTGGGTCAGCAGCACCATTGGTTTGTACTGATGCGGCCTTGCAACATTACATCATTACAGAGGGCAGAGAGTGGGAGCGATTTGCTTGGATGCGGGCTCGTTTTGTGGCAGGTCATGCCAAGTTATCTGCATCAGTTTTGGCTTCAGTTAATCCCTTTATTTATCGCAAGCACTTGGACTATTCGGTTTTTGACTCACTCGCCAAGATCAAAAGGGATATGGCGTTGTCTGCAAAAGACCACCAACATGATTTGAAGTTGGGAGCAGGTGGAATCAGAGAAATTGAATTCATAGTGCAAAGTTTACAGGTCACTTTTGGTGGTCGTTTACCTGAATTACAAGGGGTTTCTATTGAGCCGCAATTTGACTTGTTGATGCAGTATAAAAAAATTCAAAAAGACAATGCCCAAGGATTGAAATCGGCTTGGCTGTTTATGAGGCGGTTAGAGAATTTATGTCAGATCATCAATGATGAACAAACTCATGTGACGCCAAGAGATTCAGGCCAGTTGCTTGCTATGGCGAATTTGATGGGTTTAGCTAGTTGGAAATCATGTGAGCAACAATGGCAGGTTCATCAAAAATTGGTACAAAAGTTATTCAATGCTTTGTTTGTTGCTGATGAACCACAGCAGCATTTACCAGACGAGGTTGTTCGTTGGATTAAAAGGTCTATGGAAGTGCATTTTACTCAAAAAATGACCCAAGACAGGGCAGATCATATGCAAAAGCTTTTAGAGCGAGCAGCTCAATTGGATGAAATTGATGTACTTGAGGATCGTTTGATTCCTATACTGAAAGCCATCATGCGCCGCCCCAGCTATGTGTTGATGTTGTTGCAGGAAAAAAGCTTGTTACCGTCATTGCTCAAATTGATAAAACAAAACGAATATTTTGTTAAAACATGGGTGCAACACCCTGCTTTATTGGAGTTGTTATTTGAGCCTGAATTATTGCCAAAGTCAGTCGATCGGTCTTGTTTTGAACAAGCTTGGCAAAAAATAATTGTTTCAAAAAGTGATGAAGAGGAATGGATGGAGGCGGTCAGGTTTTTCAAACACAAGCAACAATTTAGACTGATTCAAACGGCATTGACTCTGGGCTTTTCTGGTCAATATTTGCGCGATGGCTTCAGTGTTTTGGCAGATTTTTTTATTGCACTAGTGGTTGAAAAAGGGTGGCAAGAAACATCTGATAGATTGGGACTCTGTGGTTTGCAGGCAGAACAAATGATGGTGTTGGCCTATGGCTCGCTTGGAATGAGGCACATGGGTCTACACTCCGATGTTGATTTGGTTTTTGTTGTGGATGCAGATGAGCTGAATGCGGATCAATTGATGTTTTTGCAACGTTGGGCCAAGCGGATCAGTCACCATTTAATGGTCAAAATGTACCATGGGGTTTTGTATGATTTAGATTTACAGTTAAGACCTAATGGCAATGCAGGTGCGTTGGTTACCAGTCGAAAAGAGTTTGAGTCATACCAGTGTAGTGAAGCTTGGGTTTGGGAGCATGCAGCATTAATCAAAGCAAGGTTGTTAGGTCAAAATGAAACACAGCAATTGTGGTTCAAGAAATTAAAATTTAAAGTGTTGTGTGATCCAAAAAGATCGCCTGATGCTGTCCGGCAGGCGATGAGAGAGATGGCTGAGAAGTTAACGCAGTTTGGTAGTGTGAACCACCATGATGACTTACAGTTTTTAGAGCAAATTTTGCTTTCACTACCAGAACATCCTGATTTATTAGAGGCAGTGAACTATCGAGAATTGCTTTCAAAAGGGGTTGAATGCTCGGTAATCAACCAGTCATTGGCGGATTCATTGTTGAATCAAAAAAGCCCAATTTAGTTTCAACTTTGAAAGTTTCTACCAAATCGGGCTACGAGGTGATGGGTGACAGTTTCTGTGACTGTTTAAATAATCTGTTTTATGCTACTTTAGTTTGTTCGTCATCGGACTGCGCTTGGTAGCGGTCAAAGGCTTCAAAAGGAAAATCATCAACTGATATCATTTCTGAAACTTCTTGGCGAACTTTGGTGAGCAAATTATACTCATTCTTACTGATGATGTCCTTATCTAATGCTTGTTTTAATTGATCACGTGGGTCAATTTCATCTATAGCACCACTTTTGATTGCCTTTAATACACGTCGTTCTAAAGGCTCGGTGTCAATAACTTTAGATAACACGCGATTCATGTGTGCTACAAAATGATGTTCTGTTTCATCACGGTCGATGCCATCAGTGAGTCGCTGTCTTGTTTCGTTTGGCGTTAATAACAAACTTGAAACCTTATGGCCTAAGCGATCACCTGGTGGCAATTCGTGAGTGCCAAGAGGGAAGATGATTCTGCGTAAGAACATACCAATGTATTTATTGGGGAAATTATACGCTAACATTTTCAATGCTTGCTCAATTTCATAGAAATGGTTATGTAACGCCCAAGCGACAATAGGCTGATCAGCGTGCTGTGAACCCTGGTCACGGTAACGCTTCAGAACAGCTGATGCCATATACAAATGGCTGAGCACATCGCCCAAGCGAGCCGAAGTCTTTTCACGCTTCTTCATTGAACCGCCTAAAGTCAACATGGAAACGTCAGCAGCAAAGCCAAAAGCGGCACTGTAACGGGTGATTTTTGAATAAAATTGTTTAGTGAATTTGTCACCAGGTCCTCTTTCCAAACGCCAAGTCCCAAGGCCTTGGAAAAACGACCGCACGGCATTTTGGAAAGAATAGCCGATGTGCTTAAACAGCACATCATCAAAGGTGGTTAAGGCTTCTTTAGGGTCTTCTAATCTGGCCGCTTCCATCTCTTTCAAAACATATGGATGGCATCGGATGGCACCCTGCCCAAAGATAATCATGCTGCGGGTTAAGATGTTAGCGCCTTCAACGGTAATCCAAATAGGTGAGCCCATCCATGCACGTCCCAAGTAATTTTTAGGACCCATAACAACGCCTTTACCACCATGAATGTCCATGGCATCTTGAATGATACTGCGGGTCATTTCTGTTACGTGCATTTTTGCAATGGCAGAGGGAACGGCAGGACGTTCACCACGATCAACAGCCAAGGCGGTCATGGTAGATGTCGCTGCACAAGAGTAGGTCTTGCCCGCAATGCGGCACAAAGCTTCCTCTATGCCTTCAAAGCGGCCAATCGGTAAATTAAATTGTTTACGGATTCTGGCGTATGCGCCAGTTCCCCAAGAGACCATTTTGGCGCCACCGGTAGAACAAGAAGGTAAGGATATGGCACGGCCTACTGATAAACACTCAACCAACATGCGCCAACCATGGCCTATCATAGGCTGGCCGCCAATAATGTAATCCATTGGAATGAATATGTCTTTTCCGCGCACAGGTCCATTCATGAACATCACATCTAACGGTAAATGTCTGCGACCAATATCGAGTCCTTCTGTGTCACGAGGAACCAAAGCCAAGGTGATTCCTAATTGTTTTTCGTCACCCAATAGACCATCTGGATCCATCATTTGAAATGCCAAACCGACAACAGTGGCAACAGGAGCCAAAGTGATGTAACGTTTATCAAAAGTCAGGCTGATACCTAAAACTTCTTTGCCATCTATGGTTTTTTTGCATACACGGCCCACATCTGGAATAGAAGTGGCATCTGAGCCAGCGGTAGGCCCAGTTAAGCCAAAACATGGAATTTCTTTGCCTTCAGCCAAGCGAGGCAAGTAATGGTCTTTTTGCTCTTCGGTTCCATATTCCAAGAGTAATTCAGCAGGGCCTAAAGAGTTGGGAACGGCAATTGTAGCTGCACCTACCGAACTGCGAGAGGAAACTTTTTGTAATACAGCGCTGTGGGCAAGGGCAGTGAAGCCTAGGCCGCCATATTTCTTTGGAATGATCATTGCAAAAAACTTGTTTTTCATAATGAAGTCCCAAGTTTCTGGTGGCATGTCGCCACGGTCATGATTGTATTCATGTTCATTAAGCATGGCACACAATTCAGCCACAGGACCGTCAATAAATGCTTGCTCATCCGTAGTTAGTTCTGGTTTTTTGATGTCATGCAGTTTTTTAAAGTCAGGTTTTCCACTGAACAATTCAGCATCCCAATAAACCGTCCCTGCTTCAAGTGCCACTTTTTCAGTTTCTGATAGCTCAGGTAAAGCTTTTTTGAAAAACTTTAAAAAAGGTTTGGTGAATTGTTGTTGTCGAAAGGCTTTGTTGTTCAGGAAAAAAGCAGGAAGTGCAAAAAGCAAAACTGCTAATAATGAAGACCAAAAGCCGGTATCAAAATATATAATGCCCAATACCAAAGTAATGGCTGTACCAATGGTCCAGTTTTTGATGTTGGTTCTGGCATAACCAGCAACCAAAGTGGCTGCCAGTATTAATAAAAATAAGCTCAAAAAACTCATAACGTAGTCCTGTGAATTAATAACATACGGCACAGTATGGTATAAAAAATATCGAATGTCAATACGCATGCGTATGGAAAATAGAATTTTCAGTTGACCTGCGTTGGTATGTGATTATGATAAAGGGACGAAACAGCTTGGCCATTTATGAAAAATAACAACAAAAAAAAGTCATTAAACCCAGAAGATTGGGAGCTGGCTACACTCGATGTCATCGCTCACCAAGGTGTGGGGGCTGTTGCGGTAGAGCCGCTGGCCAAGGCTTTGGGGGTGACTAAGGGCAGCTTTTATTGGCACTTCAGTAACCGCAAAGATTTGATTCAATCGGCATTGAAGCGCTGGCGTAATGATGACCAGTTGCTCATAAAGGACAGAATTTTTTCTTTAGACAGTCCTCATGATAGGTTGAAGGCTTGGTTTTTTCTGAGTGCAGAGCCCTCTCAAAGTCACTTAGTGTATGCAACGTTGTTGGCTGACAGGCAACATGGATTTGTGGCAAAGGTGTTGAAGGAAGTGACGCTTGAACGGCTTAATTACTTACAGAAAGCTTATCAAGAAACGGGTATGAATGAAACCGATGCCAAGCAGCAATCTTTATTGGCTTATTCAGTTTATGTAGGGTATTTGCACATGGCCAAAACATTACATGGCAAGCTTAAAGACAATGAAAACATACAGAACTATGTTCAATATGTCGCTAACCAACTGTTACCAGATGTGATGTAATTTACCAGTGGTACACAAAAGTCAACAAAAGGTAACAAAAAGTTAGTTGTTATGTTGTGTGTTCTTTGCTAATATCGGCAAGATACTAATAAAATTGCTTAAATACTGCCAGTTAATCATGAAAAGCTTGTCCATCTCATTATTGTTTTTAATGACTGCATCCACTTCAGTGGGTGCTGTGACCGCATTTTCTGTGGCTGATGACAATTTTGATATGCCAGATCATTTGGTAGAGATTAATTTAGAAACAGGTGAGTATGTCAGCAAAGGCAAGTTGCCTGATCCATATATTGCAGTTGAAGGTTTGGCTATGTCAGCATCCGGCAAGTTGTATGGCGCTGATGACAATACCAAAACTTTGGTTCAAATTGAAACAACACATGCAGATGCTTTCGCAGTGGGTAATGCCAATCAAAACTTGGGTTTTGGAGCCGTGCCAGAAAGTTACGATTTTGGTATGACCTTTGCATGTGACTCAAATATGTATATGGTGGTTAAGCACACCAATAATTTACTCCAAGTTAACCCCACTTCTGGCAAAGCCACTTTGATTGGTAACACAGGCCATAATTTCACTTCAGTCGCTGCATGGGGCGAAGAATTGTATGCAGTAGCCTCTAATGATTTCAACCTGTATCGAATTGATAAAGAGAGTGCCAATGCCACTGTTGTCGGTAACATGGGAGACTTGGGCGGAAACATCAGTTTAGCAGGTTCAGGACTGGCATTTGATGACCAAGGTCAGCTGTGGATGGTGATTAATTTACGTCTGTCTGACCCTTTGAACCCATTTCCTAGTCGAATATTTAAAATTAACACACAATCCGGCGCAGCAGATTGGGTTGCAGAAACATTGGTTGGCATAGAATCATTAGCGATTGCGCCTCCTGGCGGTTGTCAAATTGCTGGCCCTGCACCACAGCCTATTCCAGGCAATCAATGGTGGGCAATGTTGGCACTGTTGCTGGCTACGCTGTCTGTGGCTTCAAGACAAATCAAGAAAGATTGAATTGATTCCAATTCATCTTCACCCTTTTTTAAGTCATAAACCGTTATAATAAGCTTTTTAGAATCATAGGATGTTGTTATGGGCGGAATCAGTGGTTATCAGCTGTTAGTCATTTTAATTATTGTTGCATTGGTTTTTGGTACAAAAAAAATCAGGAATATTGGCAGCGATTTAGGCAGTGCGGTTAAAGGATTTAAAAAGGGAATGGAAGAAGATGAAGAAGCCAAAGAATTGTCTGATGAGCAACAAGCTCAAAAAGAAGCTCACAACAACGCCGAAAAAGAAGAATCGAAGTAACCATTTATGTTTGATGTAGGTTTCAGTGAACTGCTGGTGGTTTTTGTTGTGATGCTGTTAGTGGTTGGACCTGAGCGACTGCCAATAGTGGCCAGAAAAATTGGTTTGTATCTGGGGAAAATGAGGCGTTCATTTTTACAAGTGAAAGCAGAAGTTGAGCAAGAACTGGAAATCGAAGCCGTGAAAGCACAACTGAAAGATAATGCAATGAAAAAAGAAGCTGAGTTGTTGAAGCAAGAACTGGACAAAGATGTTTCTGATGCTTTTGAGCCTAGTCAAGCTGCCAGTGACGAATTTGAAGATGAAAATGCAGAATCGCTTGATAACAAATCATGACGAAACAACCTGACCAAGAGCAAAGCTTGGTGTCTCACCTGATTGAATTACGTACCCGATTACTAAGGGGTGTGTTTTGTGTGTTGATACTTGTTGTTGTGATGTTTCCATTTGCGGGTGAAATTTATACACTCATCGCACAGCCTGTATTGAATAATTTATCTCAAGGCAGAGAGATGATTGCAACAGGTGTTCTGTCACCATTTTTAACGCCATTCAAAATGGTAATTATATTAGCAGTCATTATTTCTATGCCTGTGATTATTTATCAAATGTGGGCTTTCGTTGCACCAGGTTTGTATAAGAGTGAAATTCGAATCACTCGCCCAATATTATTCTCGAGTGTTTTCTTGTTTTATGCTGGGTGTGGTTTCGCTTTTTTTGTGGTATTTCCAATACTGTTTGATTTCTTGCCGAATATCGCACCAGAAGGTGTGACATACATGCCAGATATCAATTCATATTTAGATATTGTTGTTCGATTATTTTTTGCATTTGGTTTGGCTTTTGAAATACCTGTTGCCGTGGTGATTTTGATTGTTTTAGGTGTAACGACTGCAGAAAAGTTGGCAGACTCTAGGCCATATGTGGTGATAGCCTTGTTTGTCATTGCCATGTTGCTAACGCCTCCAGATCCTGCTTCGCAAACACTTTTGGCATTGCCTATGTGGTTGTTGTTTGAGTGTGGGTTATTGATGGGCAGGTCTTTAAAGAAAAAAAGGAAGAATGACGGGGCTTAGGCTTTTGTTCCGGCCATACCATGGTTTACAATCAAGTATCGGATATAACCAGATACTTTAATGACTATAACAAAAACCACACATTATAGAAAAGATTATCAACAACCTAATTATTGGATTGAAAATGTCGACTTGGCATTTTTGATTGCCCCCGACCATACCTTGGTCAAATCCAGAATAAATTTCAAAATCAGATCAGGTGCTGACAATAAATTGTCCTTAAACGGTATTGATTTAGAACTCAACAGCATCAAACTGAATGACAAAGTTTTGAACAATGACGAATATTCAGTCGATGACACGCATTTGCATTTGTTTGATTTACCAGATAATTTTTTACTTCAAACAGAAGTCAAAATATACCCCCATAAAAATACGGCACTCGAAGGATTGTATCAGTCGGGCGCTTTTTTTCTGACGCAATGTGAAGCAGAAGGGTTCAGGAAAATCACTTACTACCTCGATAGACCTGACGTGCTCGCCCCTTTTACAGTGACGATTGTGGCTGATCGAAATAAGTACCCTGTACTTTTGTCTAATGGAAATGCGCTACTGGAAGGGCAGCTGTCAGGCGGGAAGCATTATGCAAAATGGCAAGACCCCCATCCAAAACCCAGTTACCTATTTGCTTTGGTGGCTGGGGATTTGGCGTTTGTTGAAGACCATTACCGGACAATGGAGGGGCGTGATGTGCAACTCAGGGTTTATACTGAAGCAGCCAATATTGATGCTTGTGATTTTGCGATGAAATCGCTCATCAATTCCATGCAATGGGATGAAACAAGGTTTGGTTTGGCTTATGACCTTGATCAATACAATATTGTTGCCACAGATGATTTCAATATGGGGGCGATGGAAAACAAAGGCTTGAATATATTTAATTCAAAATATGTTTTGGCTAAGTCAGATACAGCCACAGATCATGATTTCATCGGTGTGGAAGCGGTTATTGGGCATGAATATTTTCATAACTGGACAGGTAATCGAGTCACTTGTAAAGACTGGTTTCAACTCAGCTTAAAAGAAGGACTGACTGTTTTTAGGGATCAAGAGTTTACTTCTGATCTACAGTCACGAGCTGTGAAAAGGATAGAAGATGTTCGTTATTTACGCAGTGCACAGTTTGCTGAAGATGCCGGTCCAATGTCACATTCAGTCCGGCCAGATTCATTCATTGAAATTAATAATTTCTATACGTTAACTGTCTATGAAAAAGGCTCTGAAGTGGTTCGGATGTACCACACTTTGCTGGGTGAGGTCGGATTTCAAAAAGGAATGAAACTCTATTTTGAGCGACATGATGGAATGGCAGTCAGTTGCAATGATTTCAGGCTAGCAATGGCAGATGCCAACAACATCGATTTGTCTCAATTTGAATTATGGTATTCACAAAATGGCACGCCGGTTGTTGCGGTTGATTACCAATTTGATGAGCAAAAAGCACAATTTATCATCACGACCAAGCAATCAGCCCCAGCCAGTTTTCAAGGAGAAAGCTGGCAACCCATGCACATTCCTATGAAAACAGCATTATTTGGGAAAGATGGGCTGCCGTTATCATTAAATAAAAGAGGCGATACACAAATTGTGTTAGAAATAACAGAGGCAACGCAACAGTTTGTGTTTGATAACATCAGCACATTGCCTGTGGTTTCGCTTTTTCGAGGATTTTCTGCGCCTGTCAAAGTCAAGCAAGAAATCGACACCAAAGACCTGTCGTTCCTGATGAAATTCGACAACGATGATTTCAATCGTTGGGATGCGTCACAATTGATGCAGCGTGAAGTGATTATGTCTCGTTACCAAGCGGTACAAAATGGTGTTGAATATACGTTCCCAGACTATTTGTTAGATGCTTTTAGGCATGTTTTATTAGATGATGGAAGTGATCCGGCTTTGGTGGCAGAAGCCATCACTTTACCGGCATTAAAAGGTTTGATGGTTGATATGGAAGGTGTAGATGTGGCTCAGTTACATCAAGCAAAAGAGTGGGTTGTGAGTCATTTAGTAAATGCCCTACAGCTAGAGTTTTTATCAGTTTACAACCAAAACTTTCAAGATGGCCCTTACCAAGTGACGCCTGAGCAGGTTGCCAGACGCAGTTTAAAAAACCGATGCCTGTGGTTTTTGATGCATACCGATCAAAAGGAAATGCAGCAGCTGTGCTTTGAGCAATACCATCAGTCAAATAATTACACCGATAAAATTACTGCTTTAACACTGCTAGTCCATCATCAAGTTGATGGCCACGAACAACTGTTAGCAGATTATTACGACAATTGGAAATACAATGCATTGATGATAAATAAGTGGCTCTCAATTCAAGCAACGGTTCCACACGATGGCGTATTGGAAAATATTGAATCCTTGATGAACCATGAATGTTTCAGTATGAAAAACCCCAATGCGGTGCGCAGTTTAATTGGCGCTTTTTGTGCTGCTAATATCACACAATTTCATGCCGAAGATGGCAGTGGTTATCAATTTTTAGCTGATAATGTAATGGCGCTAGATGAACTCAATCCACAGGTGGCCGCTCGAATGGTCAGCTTGTTTAATGATTACAAGCAATTTAAACCAGATACCCAAATGGCCATGTTGACGGCATTAAAAGGCATTCATACAAAGGCCAATTTATCTGCGAATGTGTATGAAATTGTTGAAAAGGCGTTAAAAAATTGAATCAGCATTACCCAACCATAAAACAACTGATCTATTTTTTGGCACTGGTTGAGCACAATCACTTTGGTAAAGCTGCTGACAGTTGTTTTGTATCTCAATCGGCATTCAGTGTGGCAATAAAAGATTTAGAAAATGCATTGGGAGGACAGTTGGTTGACCGAACCAATAAACAAGTCACTGTGACCAACCTGGGCAGAGAAATCAACCAACAGGCGCAACAAGTCATGCGCGAAATGAACCACATGTTGGACATTGCCAAAGGGCAACTGAAGCCATTGAGTGGAAACCTGTCTATGGGTATTATTCCCACCATCAGCCCATTTGTTTTGGGTGCGTTATTACCTCTATTGCAAAAAAAGCAACCAGATTTAGACTTGGACATTCACGAAGGGCAATCAGAGCAAATATACCAACAACTCATGCAAGGGCAATTGGATGTTATTTTGTTGGCTTTACCATATGAAATGCGATCGGTTCAGACGCATTTTTTGTGGCAAGATGACTTTTGTTTGATTTCTTCGGAAAAAAGTCAGTGGTTAAATCACAAGCCATTCGATTTAGAGCAGGTGGCAGATGGAAGTGTTTTATTACTTGAAGATGGACATTGTTTAAGAGACCACGCATTGAGCGCATGTCATATCAAACATATTGATAAAGTCAGCCAGCTGGCCAGCAGCAGTTTGTTGACATTGGTTGAGTTGGTGAAACAAGATCTGGGTATCAGTTTTGTGCCTGAGATGGCTTTGCAATCTCCATTGATAAAACAATCAGGATTGTCAGTAAAAAAATTACCCTTTGCGGCCAGTAGAGACATTGGATTGGCATGGCGTCAATCCAGTACACGCGCAGAAGAATTTAAACAGTTAGGTGAGCTGATAAAAGAAGCTTGTCAGGTCAGTTAAAACTAACTGACCTTTTTTTCAGGTGATTAATTGTTGCCCAGTTCAACGCTTTGTTGGTCCCTGAGGCGCTCATTGCCCCGAATAACCACTGAATCACCCGGTTTAATGTTTCCATTGATTTGAATATAATGGCCTTGAGCTAGCCCAGTTTCGACATCTATTTTGTGTGCTGTATTGTCTTTTATAATAAATACTGATGCCCCTTGTCTGCGGTAGACCAATGCGTCCCTGTGTACCGCAATGACTGTTTTTGGTTCGGTTTCTGGCACCAGTAGTGTGATGGCTTCTCCAGGGATCAACTGATCACTGAGGTCGGATAAATGGACTTGCATCTGGCGACTGTTTGACGTGGCTGCAGGAACATAGCCAGTCACTTTGGCCTCAAATATTTGACCGGATTGATTTTGGTATTGCCATATTTTTCCGCCTTGTATGAGTTGTTTAAACTTGACCGGCAAATGAGCAATAATTTCAGTTTGATCTCTAGACATGATGCGTAAGAAATTTTGGCCTTGGTCAATGTATTGGCCGGGCTGAGCAAACTGTTCAGTCACAAAAGCATTGAAAGGTGCTTTGGGGTTCAGTTTACTGATGCTGTCTTGCAGTTGGGCTAATCGTGATTGCGCCTGTGCCAACTTTGCTTTTGAAGTGAGTAAGTCAGATTTGTTTTTATCCAATGCCGATTGTGATGTCAGGTTTTTGGCCGATAAACTTTGTAGTCTTTTCGACTCAGATTCTAAAAAATCTAAATTGGCTTGTTCAGAAGTGATGGCATTTTTCAGTTCAGTAATACGCAGGGCATAGGTCTCATCAGCAATCAACCCCAATGATTCACCTGTTTCAACTTGTTCACCAATTGAAGCCAGTTCAATCACTCGACCAGATGTTTCAGCCTTTATCGTGGTAATGTATTTGGCTTTTGAATAAGCGGCAATTTTGCGCAAAGGAGCCATTTGTTGGCTTTCTACAGGAGCCACAGTGACCAATGCTGGTGGCATTTGTGCGGATGCGCCTTGAAGCCAGCCAATCATCCAAAAGCTGATTAAGGTTTTAAACAGTAGCGGTTTCATTTTTTCTATTTCCGGTTAGTTTTAATAAACTTGGTAATAATACCAAGGTAAATAATGTGCTGATCAGCATGCCACCAACAATAACGGCTGCCAAGCCTCTGTATAATTCAGTTCCAGAGCCTGGTACCAATAACAACGGCAGCATGCCAAAAATACTGGTGAATGTACTCATAAATATGGGGCGAAGGCGCAACCTGATGGCGTTGGCGACAGCATCTTGTGTGCTCATGCCCATTTTTTCAGCATCACGTGCACGCAATACCAAGAGAATCGCATTGTTAACAACCAAGCCCAATAAAATCACAAAGCCTATCATGGTGAGTAAATCCATGGGTTGATTGGATTGTCCAAACGTAATCAAAACCCAGTCTAATACACGCAGTCCTATGATGCCGCCAACGGTGGCCATTGGTAGGGTGGTGACAACCAATAATGAATCTTTAAATGATTGGAACATGGCACTGATGAGTAAGTACAAAATCACAATAGCCAGAGCAAATGATCCGGTTAAACTTGATAAAGCACCATCCAAAGCTTCGGCTGTTCCTCGGTAACTGATGCTGCTTCCTTCTGGCAGCCGTTCCATAACAAAGGGGGTAAGTTCTTCTTTGAGTTTATCGATGGCAATTTCTAATGGCATGTCACCCGGTGGAGTAATTTGTAAACTCAGTGTTCTTGAACGATCGACACGTAGGATTTGTGTGGGTCCTGCTGTTCGGCTGATAAAGGTAAGCTCATCTAGAGGAACCACATCACCATTGCTGGTATAAAGTGGCGTGCTAGATAATTCTTCTGGTGTATCCCAATGTTCCGCACGGAGCATCACGTTCATGCGCCTGTTGCCATCGAAATATTCTCCCACAAATGTGCCAGTACCTAAAGACCGCAGAACGGTATTCAGTTGATTTCGAGTCCAACCAGCTTCAGAGATGGCCCTGTCATTGGGCTGGATTTTGATTTCAGGTGCGCCAAGCTCTAGTCCTGGTGTGGTATCCAGTCTTGAGCCAGGAATCAATGCTGCGGCTTTATCATAGGCCAGTTGGCCAACAGTCAACAGTTCTTCGAAGTTTTCTGTTTGAATGTCAACATTGATGGCACGCCCACCCCTGGAGCCTGGAAAGACGCCACGCCTACCTGCAAAGCCTCTGGCATCTGGAATGCCTGCAAGTATTTGTGTGTTGACAATCCGTAACATCTCATCCATGTCATCGTTATTTTCCATCCTGAAGCCCATAAAGGCACCAGAGCCAAAGACGCCAAAAAAGTAATTTTGTAGCTTGGGTTGTTTTTCACCGTCTAAATATGGTTTAAGTCTTGCGGCAACCACTTCGGCCAGTTCAGTTTTGGCAACGTCAAATGACATGCCAGGTGGGGCTTGGACACCTGCAAAAGCAAAGTTTCGTTTACCTTCAGGCAAGTAATCTGCTGCTGGTTTGAGCATGTATGCCAGTAATAAAGGAAGTGCCAGAAGAGAGATGACCCAAGTCACTTGTTTTTTGCGGTTATTGGTTAACCGGTCAACAAAAGTGGTGATGTTTTTCCACATGCTTTGGTGTTTGTCATCAAAATCAGAGCGGTGTATGAACCGCACTGTGGCAGCAGGTAAAACAGTAACAGCAACAATCATTGATATGGTTACAGAAATTGAAATGGTCAAGGCCAAGTCAGTAAACAGCTGACCCGCTTCATCTTTTAAGAAAACAACGGGTAAAAATATGGCAACAGTGGTGGCAGTTGATGCCAACAGTGCACCCCACACTTGTTCAGAGCCAATCATGGCAGCCTCAACAGCGGATTTACCCATTTCTCTGTGTCTGACAATATTTTCAAGTACCACAATGGCGGCATCCAATACCATGCCTGTAGCGAATGCCAATCCTGCTAAAGAAATGATATTGAGTGTCCTGCCAAGCACATTCAACATCACAAAAGCAGCCATTAAACAAATAGGAATCGCCAATGCAACAATCAACGCAGGTGTTTTTTTACGTAAAAATACCCACAAGATAAAAATGGCCAGCAACATGCCCATGATGAGGTTGTTGCGAACCATATTAACTGATCCATTGGTATAAATGGATTCATCATAAACTTGTGTGATAGTTAATTCAGCAGGGCCGAGTACTGTTTCTCTTAACTCGTCCACTTTGAGTTTGATGTCATCCATCAGGTCGAGTAAATTAACGCCTGCTTCTGGTACAATATTTGCGGCGATCGAAGGGCCGCCGTTTTGTATGATTAATCCACTTGGGTCCTGCATGACCACATCAATCTCGGCAATGTCTTTCAGGTAAATGGGTCTGCCATCACGCCAGTCAATGACATAGTCAAGCAGAGATTGATAGTCATATTTACTTTCAAACCGCAGTGTGTATTTACGCTTACCAACATCTTTAGTGCCCATTGAAGTGTTGGTGAAATTACCAGATAAAGCAATCAAACGGGTTAAGTCGACACCCAAAGAGGCTGCCACGTAAGGATCGTAACTGATACGTACCTCATATCCTCGGCCACCAAAAGCAGAAGAAGTTGATACGCCATTGATCTGCTCCAATTTGGGTAATAAATTTTCATTAATGAAATCTTGGTAAGTGGCGATAGGTCGGTCATTACCTGCTGCGGGTCTGATGGCAAACCAAGCTATGCTGTTAGCAAACCCGCCACCACCAATCGTTAATCTGGGTTCATTGGCATCGACAGGATAGCGTGGGACCTGGTTCAAACGGTTGATGACTTCAATCAAGGTTCTTTGCATATCAACATCAATGTCAAACTCTATGTTGATGTTGGCCGAAGCGTAACTGGCGGTTGCTGCCATTCGTTCTACACCGGGCATCCCACGAAAGACATTTTCTTGTAGCTCAAGAATTTCAGACTCAACTTCAGGAGGCGCAGCACCTGGCCAAGACGTTTGAATGCTGATAATTGGTCGCTCTACATTGGGAGCCATTTGTACCGGTAAACGATTCAGGCTGATAAAGCCAAATATAGCCACCATGATGATCGCCACGGCTACGGCCACTTTATTATTGAGTGATGCTTGGGTAATTTTCACGGCGATTGTTGCTACAAAAAATTCATTGTATCAATAGCGCATGTCCATTGTCTGTGTCATAAGTCATACATGCTTAAGGTTGAGATAATTTAAGTCATCCAAATTAAGGTTGCCATGCGCTGAGGGCTTTGGTCACGACGCCAAGAGGGGTATTTTGGGGCCTGTTCAAAAGTACAATCAGTGCAGGTTTGTATTTCCAGAATACCAAGTTTATGTAATTGAATATTGGCAATCTCTTGTAAATTAGCCTGGCTTTTGCCGTTAATGATTGGTGAAAATGCCAATTCAGTGTCAGGGTGGATGTTTGTAAAGTTGATAACAAAATCTTCATCGACTTCATAATGTGGTTGTTGGATACAGGGTCCTAAATAGGCTTGGGTATAAATTGGGTTGGCTTGTATTTTAGAGAAAGTCTTGCTGATGATATTTTGAAACAAGCTTCGCCAACCGCAATGTATCGCTGCCACCCATTGACCATTTTTATCGGCCAACATAACAGGTAAGCAGTCGGCGGTCATGACTGCACAGATGGTGTTTTTTTGTCGTGTAAAGCAAGCATCAGCGCGGTGTCTGAAGTTGGTTGTGGGTATGTCATTGTATTCAACAGCACGGTCTTTGTGTTCTTGTTGCTGAATAATCAAAGGGTGAGGGAGTTCAAATTCATCTTGAAGCTGTTGCATGTGATCAATGTGAATGTGGGCTGGGTGAACATCAAAATCTGTCAATCCAGCAAATTGTTTGGTGGTTTGTAGCAGGTGAATATTAGGCGCAAATTGGCTTTTGATTTTATGTGTCATGGAGGATGGTACAGAAAAAAGATAAGGGCCAGTCTAAGATAATTCGTGGTAGAGGGAGTAAAGCCACAATTTTGTTTGGTTTGATTGACCCTTTTGGTTTTAACCAATAAGTGCATGCTATATTAGGCATAACTGATACGACTGTCAAGAAAACGAACGCTCATTCGCAATATTCGACCTCCATTTCTTTAAAATCACTGTTTTTCATGTCTAAAAACTCTAAATCTGACAGCAAGTGACATAAATCGTCAGGTAGAGGGCAAGACTCTGAAATGGCTTCACCTGTAATGGGGTGAATAAAGGACAGCGTTTCGGCATGTAGTGCTTGTCGAGGAAATTCACGTATGATTTCTTTCAGTTCATTATTCACTGTAGGATCAACCCTTTTGGGGTTGCCATAAAAGGGGTCGCCAACCAAGGGGTGTCCTATGTGGTGCATATGTACCCTGATTTGGTGCGTTCTTCCGGTTTCCAAGTTCACTTGAACTTGTGTGTAATGGTCAAAGCGTTCTACAGCTTTGTAGTGCGTCACTGCTTGCTTACCATCGTGCGTAACAGCCATTTTGACCCTTTGTGTTTTGTGTCTTCCAATGGGGGCGTCCACACTGCCATCGTCAAACTTAAGTGAGCCTCGGACTACGCATATGTACTGTCGTTTGACATCATGTTCTTTGAGCAACTCAATCAAACGGTTTTGTGTTTCAATGGTTTTAGCAACAACCATTAGTCCAGAAGTGTCTTTGTCTAATCGATGCACAATACCAGCACGAGGCATCATGGCTTGTTTGTCATTGAGGGCCAATAATCCATTCAATAAGGTGCCGTTTGGGTTGCCGCTGCCCGGATGAACCACCAAACCAGCCGGTTTATTAACAATAAGTAAATGTTCATCCTGATAACATATGTCCAGCGCCATGGGCTCTGGCAAGTCCTCAACGGCTTGTTTTAGCACAATGTCAACGTCGATGATTTCAAATCCTTTTAAAAGGGTTTTGCTTTTGGTATCATGGCCGTTTATTTTGACACAGCCCTTTTTAACCCATTGCTGAATGTTTGCTCTGGAAAACTCAGGATATTTGTGGCTTAAAAATTGGTCTATGCGTAAACCGATGTGTTCAGCAGCGACATTAAATTGTTGTTGTATGTGTTGGTCATTATTACTCATGCGGCTATTTTACTTATAATGATGGAATTCACCTATGATTCTCAAGAATAAAACTCGGATTTTTACAATTGCTTTGATTTGTTCATTGCTGTTTTTACAAGCATGTAGCAAAAAAAATGAAGTGCGTGAAGTAGAAGTGACCAAAAAAACGGACTTAGAAATGTACTTAGAGGCCAAAAGAACACTCGATGCAGGTGTTTGGAATGCAGCCATTCAAAGGTATAAAGCTTTGCGAAGTCATTACCCATTTGGACATTATACTGAGCAAGGATATTTAGAATTAGCGTATGCCCAATATAAGTTGTATAAGATGGAAGAAGCAGTCGTTACTGTCGATCGATTCATAAAGAATTACCCAGCACATAAAAACTTAGATTATGCCTATTACCTTAAAGGGTTGATATATTTTGAAAGTGACCGTGGCTTTTTAGAGCGTGCGAACCCATCTGAAGTGGCAGATCACAATCAAGAGAATATCCGTAATGCATTCACTGCATTTAAAAACTTCATAGAACGTTTTCCTGAAAGTGATTATGCTGCTGATGCACACAAACGCATGGTATTTTTGAAAAACAGGTTGGCAGCGTATGAAATTCATGTGGCTAAATACTACTTAAGACGCGGTGCTCCTATTGCCGCATTGAATCGATGTAAATTTGTTTTAGAATCTTTTCAAGATACGCCCGCCTCAGCGAATGCATTGGCTTTGATGGTTGAGTCTTACACCATGATGGAAGAGCCAGAATTGGCAGAGCAAGCAAAAACACAGCTGATGACAGACTTTCCAAGCCACACTTATTTACAAAATGGCGAATTAGACCTCGACACAGAATTGTTCGAATGGTCTGATCTTTGGCCTTTTTAATCAAATCAGGAATAAACCATGGATATTTTATCAGCCACCATATTGCTGTTCTTGATTTTAGATCCTTTGGGTAATATCCCCATTTTTCTGTCTCAACTAGAGAAAGTAGAAAACAGGTATCAAGTCTTGGCAAGAGAATTGTTGTTGGCTTTGGCTATCCTGTTTTTGTTTTTGTTTTTTGGCAAACAGATGCTGGCCTTCTTGCATCTTGAGCAAGTGTCCGTTTCTTTGGCGGGTGCCATCATATTGTTTATCATTGCATTGCGAATGATTTTTCCAGCCAGTAAACAGTATGGTGATGAAGAAGCGGCTGATGAAGTCCCTTTCATTGTACCCATGGCGATACCTTTGGTGGCAGGTCCATCGATTCTTGCTACGCTGATTCTTTTGGCCAGCAAACACCCTGACCAATTTGATGTATTGGCCATTGCTTTGTTTATTGCATGGTTTTTATCGGCGATCATATTATTTTCAGCAACAGCGATGCAAAAATACCTGGGTAAAAATGGCATGATTGCGATTGAGCGCTTGATGGGTATGATATTGATTGCGATTGCAGTACAGATGTTTTTGGATGGCATTAAATCATTTTTAGCCACAGTTTGATTTAAGCAACCAGGCCCTGACCTGTCTTGCTTATATAGCAATAAGGCGGGCGGGTCGCTTCGCACTTTAAAGTTTAATTGTCAGTGAGTTGAATCATTGAGTGCTTTAGAACGAGCCGTTCACTTGATATTCATTTAAGATACCTTATAATGCAGCCAGCACTGACTTTTGAAGCAGTGACTTTTTGGTTGGGTGACCAATCGCTGACTTATTTTGAGGACTTGATTGTGAATCGACAGGTACCTAAACGCTACTGCCTCATTGGTGACGGTAAAGTAGCTCGCCATATGGCACATTATTTTGACTTACTGGACATCAACTACAGCCGTTGGTTTCGATCCAGTAAGCGTTCTGTATTACACCAATTCAAAGAATTCTTTCAGTCTGAAAATAAGGCACTGAATAAGGCCATAAAAAATTGTGACCATGTTTTGTTGTTAATTTCAGATGATCAAATTGAGTCCTTTATTCAAGAAAACCCCTCATTAAAAGACCATGATTTGATTCATTTTTCTGGTGCTTTAAATACACCATTGGCTAAGTCTTGTCATCCTTTGATGACCTTCAATACCACAAATTATGACTTGCAAACTTATCAGAACATTCCGTTTGTCCATCAACCAGAATTAGATTTCAGCGAGGTTTTTCCCGCATTGAGTAACTCACATTACGAGTTGGATTCAAGATTTCAAAGCCATTATCATGCCTATTGTGTGATGGCAGGAAATTTTTCACAAATGATGTGGCGTGCTTTAGATCAAGAAATGGAATCACTTGGGCTGCCGGATGATGTTTTGCATGCCTACATAGCACAAAACACAATAAACTATATTCAATCACCAGAGTCAGCGGCGACTGGTCCATTTCAGCGTGGTGATGTTCAAACAATAGACAAACACCTTAAGGCGCTACAAGCAGGTGAGTTGAAAAGTATATATCAAGCTTATTTAGACTGGTCGGCGATAGCAGTTCAACCACCAGAGAACAGTACAGAACACAAACAAAACAAAAAGGTGGCATCATGAACATCAACCAATTGAGACAAATGAAACAACAAGGTGAAAAAATTGCCATGGTGACCTGTTATGACCATGCCTCTGCTGTGATTTTGAATCAAAGTCATGTGGACATGATATTAGTGGGGGATTCTGCGGCCATGGTGATGCATGGTGAGACATCAACTTTGCCAATTGATATAGCCACCATGGCGATGCATACGCGAGCCGTGGTTAAAGGTGCACCAGATAAGTTTGTTGTTGCTGACATGCCTTTTATGTCGTTCAGAAAATCATTGGAAAGCAACATGACTGCTGTTGAGCAGTTGATGAAAACGGGTGCACATGCCATTAAGTTGGAAGGTGTGTCAGGTAATGAGGAATTGATAAAACACATTGTGCAATCTGGCGTGCCAGTGATGGGTCATTTGGGATTAACGCCACAATCTATTAATCAGTTTGGTGGCTTCAAAGTTCAAGGCCGTGAACAGGCTGCGCAACAAAAAATCATAGACCAAGTTCAATTATTAAGTGACTTGGGTGCCTTTGCTGTGGTGCTAGAATGTGTGCCGGCGGCATTAACTGAAGTGATCACGAAATCATCTGACATCATTACGATTGGTATTGGAGCAGGAAACAGTACCGATGGACAGGTATTGGTGATGCACGATTTGTTGGGTTACCCTTCAAGTTTCAGCCCAAAGTTTGTCAGAAAATATTTAAACACAGAGCAATTGTTTAAAGATGCATTTAATGCCTACGCGAAGGATGTTAAATCACAACAGTTTCCAAATGATGAGGAATCGTACTGATGGTACTGTTAAAAAACATCAATGAACTGAAAGTCTGGTGTGCAAGCCAAAAAAGCATTGGTTTTGTGCCGACCATGGGTGCATTGCATGCAGGCCATTTGTCATTGGTAAAAGCGGCCACATTGCAGTCAGAAACCGTATTGGTCAGTATTTTTGTTAATCCCACTCAGTTTGATGAAGTAGAAGATTTGGAAAACTACCCAAACACGTTAGATGATGATTTGACGCTCTTGAAAGCTTCGGGTGTTTCAGCGGTCTTTTTACCTGATTTTGATCAGTTGTATCCAGATGATTATCGCTATCAATTGTCTGAAAATGATTTCAGCATGGCCTTATGTGGCGCCCACCGACCGGGTCATTTTGACGGTGTGTTGACAGTGGTGATGAAACTTTTTAATTTGGTCAAACCGGCAAAAGCATTCTTTGGTGAAAAAGATTACCAACAATTGCGCTTGATACGCGGCATGGTCAAAGCCTTTTTTCTTGATGTTGAGGTGGTTCCTTGTCCCATTATTCGTGAAAAGGATGGCTTGGCCATGAGTTCACGCAACATGAGACTGAGTAAAAAAGAACGAGAAATTGCACCTCAATTATTTAAAATCATCAGTTCTGGTCAAAGTATTGAGCGCATGCAAAAGATGATAGAAGCCGCTGGTTTTGAATTGGATTATTTGACTACACAAGGTGACAGGCTATTGGTGGCAGCGACTTTAGGCGAGATCAGACTGATAGATAACGTCCCTTATAACAATTTAAGGACTTTAAAAAAGCCTGTTGAGTTGCGATCTGTTGAAACGTGCCCAAGTAAACCGAGCAATGTAGAATGAAAAAACATGTATTGATGATGTCAGGGTCAATTGCCTGCGCCAAAGCCACTGGACTGATATCTGAGTGGGTAAAGAAAGGAGATGAAGTGCAGGTCATTGCGAGTCAGGCTGCCTTGCAATTTATCGGTGAAGCGACGTTAGAAGGATTGAGTCAAAAACCAGTCATGACAGATACATTTGAAAAGGGTGACATGATGGCACACATCCATGTCAGTCGTTGGGCTGACGATATAATTTTGTGTCCCGCAACAGCGAACACGATTAATAAATTAGCTGCTGGTATCGCTGATGATGTATTGACCACTTCATGGGTTGCTGCCCATGGTCTGGGTAAGCCCATGCTGGTGATTCCAGCAATGAACAGCATGATGTGGAAATACCCGGCGACACAAGAAGCGATAAAAAAATTAGTTGCTTGGGGGATTGATGTGATGCCCACAGCTGAAGGTGATTTGGCTTGCGGTGAGCAAGGTGCTGGTCGGTTACCAGAAGTGGTCGATATTTTGGCTTATTTGGATTCTAAAACATGAAGATTTTGATAACAGCAGGTGGCACCAAAGAATATATAGATGGTGTCCGTTTCATTGGTAATTCAAGCACAGGAAGAACCGGTGCTCAAATGGTGGATTACATGGTTCAATGTGGACACCAAGTGACTTGGTTGGGTGCCAAAGATGCCATCAAACCATCAACTGACTGCTCACAAGTTGAGTATGAAACTTTTGAAGAGCTGCAATCCTTATTGGAAAGTCAATTGGCTGACCATGAGTTTGATGTGGTCTTTCATGCAGCAGCAGTGAGTGACTTTAAAGTCACCTCTGTGGTTTTGAATAACACCACAATACCTGCTGGGCGTGACTGTAAAATTCCAACATCTGACCATGCCAGAATTAATTTAGAAAGGAACCCCAAGTTGATTGATTACATTAAGACATGGTCGAAAAATGTGAATGTCATCTTGGTCGGCTTTAAATTGACCAACAGCAGCAGCCAAAAAGCGATTAAGAAAGCCGTAGATAAATTATTAAGCAAAGGAATGGTTGATTATGTGGCGCACAATAATTTACCCGACATCACTCCCACATTCCACAAACTGAACCTCTTTGACAACTCTGGAACCATGCACCACTGTGAAAGTCCTGAGCAGTTGTGTGACAAGGTGGTCTATTTATTGGAGCAAGCCGCATGATGCTTTGTCTTGATATTGGAAACAGTCACTTACATGGCGGCGTGTTTCAAGGTGAATCGTTGTTGGTCCAATTCAGAATGGCCTCAAAGACTGGCGCCTCATCTGACGAATATGGTGTGTTTTTGCGTGCAGTTTTGAAAGAAAACGGCATTGACCCAGAGGCGATCAAACAGATTGCCATGTGTTCTGTTGTTCCGGAAGTACAATACCCCATCAATGCCTGTTGCCAAAAATATTTCGGGGTTGAACCATTTGTTTTACAAGCGGGTGTCAAAACGGGATTACAAATTGCCTACCGAAATCCCTTAGAAGTCGGTGCGGATCGAATTGCCAATGCGATTGCAGTAACACATTTGTATGCCAACCAAAATGTCATCGTGATTGACCTCGGAACCGCCACCACATTTTGTGCCATCAGCCGAGGTAAAGTCTATCAAGGCGGCGTGATACTGCCTGGTTTGAAAATGTCAATGAATGCCTTAGCCGCTGGCGCTTCAAAACTTGGAGCCGTTGAAATCGTCAACACAGGTAAGGTCTTGGGTAAAACCACCAATGAGAGCATTCAATCTGGTCTTTACTACGGTTCTTTGGGAGCCATGAAAGAAATCATAACAGGCTTAACCGCACAAAGCTTTAATGGGGAAAAGCCCCTGATTATTGGAACGGGTGGTTTCACTACCATTTACCGCGACAGCAGCATATTCGATCACATTGTGCCAGATTTAGTCCTCAAAGGACTGTTCATTGCACAAAAAATGAATGACAACTGATCAATGCCAACAAATAAATGCTAACAAATAAATTTAAAATACTGAAGTGAGAAAAACCATGAACTTAACCATGTTACACAGCAAAATACACCGTGCCACAGTCACAGATGCCAATTTGAACTACGAAGGTTCCATCTCAATTTGTCCAGACTTAATCAAAGCAGCAGGCTTGTTAATCAACCAACAAATTGACGTACTGAATTGCAACTGTGGTTCGCGATTGACCACTTATGTGATTGAAGGAGGTAAAGGTGAAATCTGCTTGAATGGTGCCGCCGCACGTCACAATCAACCGGGTGATTTAGTGATTTTAGCAGCCTATGCTTCTATGGATGCAGAAGAGGCCAAAACACACCAACCCAATTTGGTTTTTGTCGACAGCCAAAACAACATCAGCAGCTTGAAAAATGCGGAAACCCATAAAAAGGAAAACTTAGAACACGCAGCCTGATGGCAAGAGACCTTAAGCGACTGACATTTTAAGTCAGTCGCCTTTTACCAAAGTGGCCTTGTCTTCGTTTTGGTCTTCGCTCTTGTCACCTTGTGCCTTGTCTTTGGGGTGGTGTAATACGCGCTGTGGAAAGGGTACTTCTATTTCATACTTGTTAAAAGCATTGTCTAATTCCCAAAGGAAAGAAGCTTTTATGCGGTTGGGTCGTCTGACACCGTATTTTGAAACCCAAACAAGCAGGATGAAGTCAAGGCTGTTGTCACCAAAACCTTTCATCCATACTTCAGGCTCTTTGCCCTTCATGTTGGTCAATGTAAAAGGCACTTTTTCAGCCGCTTCTATCGCGGCTTTTCTGACCAAATCTTTGTCAGTGCCGTAAGCAACACCAAAAGGAATTTTGACTCTTTTGATGGAATCTCGCAGCGTCCAGTTGATGATTTGATTGGTCACCAAGTCTGAATTCGGGATCACGACATCTATGTTGTCGTTGGTATTGATGCGTGTGCTTCTGGCATTGATTTCTTTGACCGAACCTGTGATACCACTTTCTAATTCTATGTAATCACCGACTTTCAAACTGCGTTCAAACATGATGGTCAGGCCTGAAACAAAGTTGCTGACTATGTTTTGTAAACCAAAACCAATACCCACAGAAAGCGCACCGGCAATTAAGGTCAAGTTCGACAGGTTTATACCTAAGGTGGTGAAACAAGCCAGAACAATGGCAATCACGATGATGTAGTGAATGATTTTGTTCAACATAAAGAACAGAGGCGCATCATCTGAATCTTTTCTGGATTCTATGCGATTAAGAAACACCCTCACCAGCTTAGAGAGTATGAAACCGATTAAAATGATCACCGGTATTTGCAACAAAGGACGCAGTGTGATGGGGGTGTCATTGATTCGGAATAGGGGTTTGTTAATGATTTCTGAAACTGTAGAAAATGTTGAGGTACTCAGGTTTTTCAGTTCAGACCACCACAAAGAGAAGCCCGATTGAGTTCCCATTTTAGTTTCAGTTAACAAAGACTGTAAAAAAGTCACTTTGTCTTTTTGCCAATAAATTTCATCTAGGTCTAGCAAAACATTTTGGGCCATGTTGGTGCGTTTTGCAAAAGCTTGTTTTTCATCATCATCGGACAACAAGTGAGCCGCTGGCGAAAGTAACATTTGTTGCGCCAAGAGTTGCCATTGCGTGAGTTGTTTGTTGGTGTTTTCTATTAAAGTTTGGTTTTCTTCAATTCTTGCGTTGATGGCTTTTGTTTTTTCATTATCATCACTCAAGTTAAACTCAATCCATGTGATGTGTGTACGATCACGAGCCAATGCCAGCTCTAATCGCCTTTGTGACATGATGTCTTGAACCAAGTCCAAACGGTTAATGTCTGTCTCAAGTCCACTGAAACTGGCATTTTTTTGTGACTGGGCAAAAGCCAAGTTACCTTGTAATACGGTTTTTTGATTTTGCTCCAGAGCGGTTAAATTGATTTGAATTTGCCTTTCTAAACCGTCAATGGAGTCCATATTGGGTTTGAGTCCGGACTTTATTTGGTTGATGTGCTTTTCTAAAGCTTGAATGTTTTTTTCGGTTGCTTGTTTAAAGTCATTGGCTTGTTGGGCTTGAAGTTGATTCAAAGCCAACCATGAACGATAAGCCATCCATAACAAACCAATGCTCACACGCTCGGTGTCGTTAACAGCCAGTGCGCCATATTCAATCACCAAACGATCAATGCGTTCTCTGTTTTGACTGCCTTCGCTAATGAAATCATCTTCCGCTTCTTTGTGATTGAGTAACAGCTGCTTAAGTTGTCTCAATTCTTTCAGTCGTTCGTAAATTTGAGTTAATGTGTGTGGTGGCTTATTTTCCAGACTTATTGATGGGGGCTTGGGTTTTTGTTGAGCACGCTTCTGTAACTCTTGGATGTTGGTATAAAATTGCGTTATGGCTTGGCTGTCCTCTAAGCTGAAGCTATTAGGGGTTTGCTTTAGCTCTGAAAATAAAGATTGGCCCCAGTTATTCAAGTATAAATAGGGTTGGTCTTTAGGTGCGGATTGAATGGCGGATTGCCACCAGTTAGACGTGAGTTTGTTGACATCAGGTGGTGTATATTGTTCAGCTTGCTTTTCTGTGGTGATCAGATCTAATGGACTTTGAGCCATCACTGAATGACAACTGGCGGCCATAATAAAGACTAAGAGCACTTGTATACTGTGTGATGTGATATGTTTTGCCATAACGATGAAAATAGCATGTTTATAGTATCAATTGCAACTGTGCAATTTGGCTTCAAAGTGAATAGAAGAGTTAAACATTGATTAGCAAGGCTTATTACCTTGTCATCAGGTAGAATAGGCGGCTTTTAATTAATGGCAAAATCTGATGGCAGAATTTGGACAAGAATTTACCTCACAAATGGCAGTGTGCCAATTTGAAAATGGTCAGTGGGCTAACCCAGAAGTTAAAGGCATAGCGCCTTTCAGTTTTCACCCTGCAACACATGTGTTGCATTATTCAAGTACCTGTTTCGAGGGATTAAAGGCTTACCGTTGGCCAGACGGTTCAATCCATTTGTTTCGTTATGCCGACAACATTGAACGTTTGAGAAACAGTGCGCATGCATTGTGCTTGCCCGTGCCGTCATTTGAATTGCTAGAATCTATGATTTTTGATGCAGTCAAAGCTGTCAAAGATGAGATACCTGAATTACCTGGTGCTTTGTATATACGTCCGACATTGATTGGAACGGAATTGAATATTGGTGCAGCTGGTCGAGGTTCGCATGAAGCTTTGTTGTATGTGATCACTTCACCTGTAGGGGATTATTTTGCGGGTGGTGACAGGCCGTTGAAGTTGTTGATAGATGATGAAAACATGCGTTCAACGCCTAAATTTGGTCAAGTGAAAACAGGTGGTAATTATGCCGCTTCCTTGCATTCGGTTACCCAAGCACGAGCAGATCATGGTGCCGATCAGGTGTTATTCTGCCCAGGCGGTCAAGTACAAGAAACAGGTGCGGCGAATTTCATGTTGATTAAAGGCAATGAAATCATCACCAAAAAATTAGATGGTTCAATCTTACCGGGCATCACGCGAGATTCATTGTTGAAAATTGCAGCAAGCCAAGGTTATAAAATCACTGAAATGGACTTTACTGTAGCAGAACTGCTGTCTTGGTTACCTGAATCTGAAGCTTTATTGTCTGGAACGGCAGCTGTTTTATCACCAGTAGGCAGTGTGGTGTATCAAGGCAAAGAGCTTTTGGTCGGCAATGGTGAAGTGGGTGAAAAAGCCATGAAACTGAAAGCGGAGTTAACAGGCATTCAAACAGGTCAGGTTAATGATCAATATTCTTGGACAACAAAGCTCATGTGAATCTTGCCAATCTATTTTGGGACGGGACAACAAGACAACATAAAAAAGCGGTCATTGACCGCTTTTTTATGTTGTTTATTCCTGAGCCAGAAGAAATCACTAATTGGTTATACGAGGGGGATATGTAATGACAGGTGCTGAGTAGCCATATTGAGCCAAAAGACCTGGAGCTGCATTGGCATTAGTTGCTTTTTGAAAAGTTGTGCCTATAACTGGAGAGCCATGCAAAGTCACTGGTTGTCCAGTGGCTTGATTAGTGACTTGCCACATTGGTCTGTTCTCTATGCGGCCTATAAAATATCCACTGCCTGTAGAATTGAAAGGCAGGTAGGCACCAATAGTTTCAGCATGTTCACTGTAAAAAATGAGGTTTGGTGGACTGTCTCCGTTTTGGCTTAGCCTCAGGGTTGCTGTTGATCCACAGGCAAATTTAGGTATATAAGGAATCCAGTAGCCAGCGCCAGGCGGAATAAAATCCCCATTTCTGTCAATGCTTGACCCCGACACTTCTGTTCCTCCATTTGTTAATGAACAAGGGCTTCCGTGGTTGTTGAAAGGATCCGATGAACCATGAAATGGAGGTCGGAGAAAGCTGTTAGACAGGATGTAAAAACGCCTGGTGGGAAAGCTTAACCCTATTTCTGTTGCAGCTGCTGTTGTTGACTCTAAGTTGAACTGTGATTCATAATAACCTGTCATAATCAATGCACTGATGGCATCCTCTCCATTCTGAAAGAGTAGGTTCAAGAACTCGCCGTCAATAACCATCGATGCTTCTTTTGTGCCGTTATTCAATGTGGGTTCACTGCTATTTGGTGCAGTGTGGTAGATCACATTGTCATCAAAGAAGTTTGAAAACACAACGCTTTCAACAGGGAATTGAATGCCTTCTGGTACATTAATTAGTGTTGCATTTGCAGAAAGTGAACCAGTAGGTGGTAATAAATGAGATGTCGCCTGTTCACCATCGATCGCCCATAATCCATTGGTTTGCCACAAATCTTCAATGGACTGACAAGCTGCAGGCTCGCCTGAAGCATCAGCAATTAAATGATCATGAATTTCTGACTCTGGGTCAATGGTTGCCATTTCAATGATTTCTATGAAACCTTCACGGGTTCTGTACATGTCATGAATACGCTCCTCTGGTACATTGAAGGGGACTCCTGAGAATTCCTTACCAGATTTGTTTAAGCCAGGTGCGCATGATCGATCAAAAGAAACATGAGTTCCTGATTTTTGGTTTTCATGTCCTACATGGGTAGAAAGGACAGGTCCTAGTGCAAAAGTCCACGAATCTTTCGGTGCTAGGTAAATATTATAGCTGAGCACAGACAAGCCTGAAATGCCTTCTCTGATGTGAACCTTTACGGCTTTACCTTTGTCATCATGATTGAATACATTTACAGTGGCATTGTATTCATTGGTCAAGTTGTAATAAGGGATCAATAAAAATTCACCTTTCCCTGTTGAGCTGATATTCACTGCTGATGATTGGAATGCTGCCAACAAGACAATCAACGTTATAGCTAACCTTTTCATATTATTTCTCATCGTTGTTATCTATTGTAGTTACATTGGCTTCACCTTTAATCGGGAATGACAAGCCATATTGTGCTAATAAACCCGGCGATGCATTGGCATTGGTCGCACGGTTAAAAACAATGCCTACAATTGGCAAACCAGAGAAGGAGTATTGTTGCTGTGTGATGGAATCTGTACCAGTGATTTGAATGTGGTTATCAAAGTTAATTTCAAAAACGCCCTCACTGGCAGTTAAGCCACTGCCATCAATGTTGATTTGATTGGTTGAATCGAATAAGCCGTTGGTGCTGTTCAAGCTGATTAGAGTCAAGTCATTACAAAATGGAGAGTCTTGCAACTGGTCATTTGGGTCGCTGTAGCCGCTGCGGTGATAAAACTTTCCATTTATGAGAATGTCACAGCTTGGATTACTTGATAATCCTGCCATGTTCAATAAACTGATGCTGCCTAATGCCGCCACATTTCTAGAAACAAAATACGGTGTTTCAAGTTTGTTTTTAAGCAGTAACGTTTGGACGGCCTCAAGTCCAGTATCAAAGTCTAACGTTTTGAGTTTGCCTTCAACCATCAAGGAAGCTTGTGGTTTGGCTTGAGCCAATGTAGGAAGTGGAGAATCTGGCCGCGTATGATAACTTTTGCCTGCTTCAAAGAAGTCAGAGAAGGTGGTTACTGGAATTGGGTATTGAGTACCTTGTGGGACGTTTATAATTGACGCCTCAACAATTAAGGAGTCTTCTGGTGGTTTCATAGCAGCATTTACATAAGTGGCATCACCGTGCCATATGCCGCCTTGGTTAAACTGCGCCTCGGGTGTGGAGCAATTATGTACCTCTCCCTCATTTGTGAATGGGAAGTAACCATAATTGTTTGTATTTTGCAAATCAGCTGTACTCATTTCTATTATTTCAATATATCCATTTTTTAATCGTGTTGGACTATCATTGATAGTGGTTACACTGATAGGATTCGATTCAGTTACAGGTGTCATGAATGGTGGGCAAGATCGATCAGTACTGGCATGGACAGTTTTGCTGCCTGTTTCAGTCATAACATCTCCCAAGGCAAAAGTCCAAGTATCATAATGACTTAAGTAAACATTGTAACTCAAAAGGCTTTGGCCATTCTGTGACTCTTTTATGTGTATTTTTACGGCTGAAATTTCGTGGGCTGTATTGCTGATAGTTACTTGGGTGTTTAAATTTTCATCGGTGGAGAAGAATGGAATGATGTGAAATGAACCTTTGCCGTGGTTATTGAGCATGGCTGAATGGCTGAGGCATGATGTCAGCAATAATGTGAGTGTTAATTTGAACTTCATGATGAGTATGTAGGTAAATGAACAGAAATTATAGTTGCCAGAACGTTATTTAATTGTTAATCCAGGGGGGGGTAAATGGTATTCAATAGACATAAAAAAGGCGGTTAGTAAACCACCTATACCGAAGTATTAAATTAATTATTCAATTTTCGCTGGTAGAATGTTTTTCAGCGGGGTTGAGTAACCATATTGGGCCAGTTTGCCAGGTGCTGCATTGGCATTTGTGGCTTTTTGAAAAGTGGTGCCGATAATGGGAGAACCTTCAATTTCTATTGTCTCGTTTGAGTGCATGTCCAATGCCACAATGGGGCTTGTATCAAAATACAAATTGTGGATTCCACTTTGCGTAAGCCCGGGGTTATTAATAACTGGAGAAATAGTATCTGAATTTTTGCTGTGTAAAACCCCCTTTGAATTCCGATCTCGAAAATTACGTGTTTTTAATACACCAGTGGTGCCAGATACTTTTAGCCTCGGCGGAGGTGGAATCATCACGCTGCCACCAGGTGGAGTAGATAATCCATTGCGGTCAGTAGCATGATTTATAAAATTGCCAGAGTAAGCGTCACCCAAGAAGGGAGGCAGGTTTGTGTTTTGTAAATAAAATCTTTTGGTTGGGATTGTAATTGCAGTATCTGTTTCAGCGGCATTTGCTGTTGTCACAGTGTATTGAGATGAAAACCCTTTTTTCATTAACAGTGCACTTATCGCGTCAACACTGTGTTCAAACTTTAGGGTGCGGTTCAGGCCATTACTGTTCAAATTAGCAATTTTAGAGCCGTTGTTTAAAGTGGGTTCGGGACTGGTAGGCACTGTATGATGAATCAGGCCATGTTCAAAGAAGTTTTCAAATACTGTTGCTTCCATCGGAAATTGAATGCCATCGGGTGTATTGATCAAAGTGGCTTCAGCTGACAGTGTACCAGTAGGTGGAAGTAGGTATTGGTTGCTGTCAGATTGCCATGGACCTGATTGTTGCCACAAATCTGCTATCGACTGGCAGCCAGAGGATAAGCCATTTTGATTTTCCAGTAACATTTGGTGTAACTCGGAATTTGGATCAACGGTGGCCATTTCAACAACCTCTATAAATCCTTCAGAGGTTCTAAATAAATTATTTAATGGCACATTGTCATTATGACTGACATTTTGAAAAGCTTCACCTGAAAATTTGTGCCCAGCCTTATTCAGTATAGGCGCACAAGAATTGTCAAAAGAAACAAGAGTGCTAAAGTCTTGATCTTGCCAGCCAAATATTGGGTGATAAACACTGTCTGTAGTGAGCCCGAGGGCAAATGTCCATGAGTCTTCGGGTGCCAAATACACATTGTAACTGAGCGCTGAAATTCCATTGATGCTTTCTCGTATGTGAATTTTAATTGCTTTGCCCTTGTTGTCATGATTAAAAACATTGACTGTGGTGTTATATTGATTGTTCACAGTGTAGTAAGGAATCAATAAAAATTCACCTTGTCCTGTCTGACTGATGTTCACAGCAAAAAGCTTTTGTGACATCAGTAGCGTGACCAATAATAAGGTTGTTTTTTTCATTTGGTTTTACTCCTTGTCAGTATCTATTACAGAAATGTTCATCCGGCCGTTTATGGCTTGAGATACACCATATTGTGCCAATAACCCAGGGGCAGCATTTGCATTGGTGGCTTTGTTGAATGTGACACCAATCACGGGCAGACCAGAAAGTGCGTATTGTTTATCGGTGGCTTCGTCAGTTCCTGTTATTGTCATCACATCAGTGAATTCGATGGCGAATATACCCTCATGATTGTTAGACGGACTGATGTCTTGCTCATTGACTTCTCCAAAAAGGCTTCGCTCAGTTTTTAGGTTAATTAGGGTTGTGTTACCACACAGGGCGTGAGTTGAACTGTTGTCTGGATTTGACTTGCCCTCTCTGTCAATCGTACGTGTTTTAAAGGTATATGTATGTTGTGCATCACAAGACGGGCCTTGACTGCTGTTTTCGTTGAAGGCCCAGGTTGGCATTGTTAGGCTAATACCTGTTGCTGCAGCAATGCCATCAAATGTGATGAATGGTGTCTTCAAACTAGACTTTAATAACAAGGCATTGATGGCATCGATGCCATTTTCAAAAGTTAAATTGGTGGCCATTCCGTCCAGCCATATCAAGGACTCTGGTTTGGCTTCATTCAATGTGGGTAGATTTGAATTAGGGCGTGTATGGAAAGCTTCATCGTCAGGGAAAAAGTTTGAAAAAGTGGTGACAGGAACGGTGTATTGCACACCTTCTGGCACGTTGATAAGGGAAGATTCTACAGACAGCGAGTTGTTTGCCGGCAGTAGGCCATGGTTAGTGTAGGTTGAATCAGAATCAAAAACGCCGTCAGTTTGAAAAGCGTTGTCTATATCTTGGCAATCAAAATTTCCTAAATAGTCGACTATGGGAAATACACCATCAGGATTAGATTCGTTGAATTCAAATTGACCCATCTCAATAACCTCTATATAACCAAAGGTCAGGTCCGAAATGTCACGATCTGTTTCACCATTCTCCCAAGCGACAGCCTCAAATTCAGGCGTACAGCTGTTGTCAAATGACGAATGAATTAACTTTCTTACACCCCCGACTGTCTGACTCCCCACAGCAAAACTCCATTTGTCATTGGGTGTCAAATAAACATTATAACTGAGTATAGGTTCGCTGTTGAGGGAGGGTTTGACGTGAATTTTTACAGCTGTACCACGCCAGCCATCAACTGGTATTTGGGAAATGGTTACCGTTGAATATAAATTGTTACTGGTGGAATAAAGCGGGATGATATGAAATTCTCCAGTACCATTGTTGTTGAGCATGGCTGAATGGCTGAGGCATGATGTCAGCAATAATGTGAGTGTTAATTTGAACTTCATGATGAGTATGTAGGTAAATGAACAGAAATTATAGTTGCCGGAACGTTATTTAATTGTTAAACCAGGGGGGGGTAAGTGGTATTCGATTGGCACAAAAAAGGCGGTCATTGACCGCCTTTTTAATGAGTTGTTTGTGTGGCTTTATAAGCTGCTGGTCATGAATTCAACAGCTGCTTGAACTTGTTCATCAGTTAAGTCAGCACGACCACCTTTGGCTGGCATCATGCCGGCATCGCCGGTATAACCATTGATGGCATTGGCCAATACCGCGTCGCTTCCTTTGTCCAAACGACCGGCCCAAGCTGCAGCTTCTAATTTCGGAGCGCCACCAGCACCTGTACCATGACATGCTGCACACACATTGTTGTAAATCATTTCGCCGTCTGTCGAACCGTCAAATGGTGCAACTTGAGCTACAGCCACTTCAACCACGGCATTTGGGTCAGTATTCACAGAAGCTGCAGGCTTAATGTCAGCTTGTATGCCTGAGCGATCGGCACGGTCTTTTAAGTTTTCTACCAAGTTATCTTGAAACATGCTGGCACCAACTGCCAAAATAATGGTCAATAAAATCAGTACTGCCAGTAGAATAGAAAAGTTTCTAAAAAATATCGAATCTTGATCACTCATGAATTATCCTTTGTTAATTTGTCATGCCCAGAGACCTTTGAGGCCTCACTAATCGGGGCATTATAATTGTTAAGCTTTACTTTGCCAAATGTTTAATCACCTCATACAACAATGGTTTGACCAAAAATTTGAACAGCCAACGGAAGTTCAAAAGGCGGCGTGGCGTGAAATTGACACGGGAAAGGATGTTTTGATTGCAGCGCCGACGGGTTCTGGTAAGACCTTGGCGGCATTTCTTTCGGCCATCAACCGCTTGTTTATCAAGCCAGAAACTGAGGTTTTAAAAGTCATTTATGTCTCGCCACTTAAGGCATTAAGCAATGACATACACCTTAATCTACAACAACCATTGGCCGAAATTCAAAGCTTGTTCAGCGAAAAAGCAAGTGCCAGTGAAATCAGGGCTGAAGTCTGGACGGGTGATACAACGGCCTATCAGCGAGAGAAAATTAAGAAAAAACCGCCGCACATTCTCGTTACAACCCCAGAATCTTTGTACAACATCATCACATCAAAGGCGGGTCGTGCCATGATGGGCGGTATTGAAACGGTCATTATTGATGAAATTCATGCGTTGGCGCCGAACAAGCGTGGTGCACATTTGCTATTGAGTTTGATGCGTTTGGAAGCATTGACTTTGAAGAGGCCGCAACGAATCGCCATTTCTGCAACGCAACGGCCCATAGAGAAAGTGCGTGATTATATTTTGCACCCAGAATTTTCATCGATCATCGACTTAGGTCACAAACGAGATATGGTGCTGCAGGTCGTCATTCCAGAAACGCCACTAGAAATTATCATGTCTAATGAGCAGTGGACAGAAGTTTACGATGCTTTGGCAAAAGAGATTAATGCGCATCGGACCACTGTTGTTTTTGTGAATAACCGAAGGCTTTCAGAACGGGCAGCCAAACACCTCGCCGAGCGAGTAGGTGATGGCTTGGTCACAGCACACCATGGTTCGCTGGCTAAGAAGCACCGCTTAGAAGCTGAAACAGCATTGAAGAATGGCCAGTTGAAGGCCATAGTTGCTACAGCCTCTTTGGAATTGGGTATAGATATTGGAGATGTGGACTTGGTTTGCCAAATAGGGTCACCGGGCAGCATTCAGGCTTTCTTACAGCGTGTCGGTCGTTCAGGTCATGGTGTGAACCGCACTCCGAAAGGCTTGTTGTTTCCTTTGACCGTTGATGATTTACTTGAGGCTGAAGCATTGATGCAAGCCATAGCTGGTGATGAACTTGAGCACATAGCTTTTCCTGATCAGCCTTTGGATGTGTTGTCACAACAAATTGTGGCAGAAGTGGCCGGTAAATCTTGGCCTGTTAAACAGCTTTACCATTTGTTTAAGTCTGCCTATTTGTATCGCAATATGACGTCGTCACAGTTTTATCAAGTGATTCAAATGTTGGCCGATGGCTTTTCTAAACGGGCGACTTTTCAAAAGGCGTTGGTGTTCTTTGATGCCGTCACTGATGAAGTGCGGGCGCGCAAAAGCAGCATGTTAACTGCTGTCTTGAATGGTGGAACGATACCAGATCAGTTTGATTACGATGTCAGGCTTCTACCTGATGACATCAAGATTGGCACTTTGAATGAAGATTTTTCGTTTGAAAGTTTGCCGGGTGATATTTTTCAACTGGGAAATCATTCTTACAAAATACTTAAAGTCACCACCGGAACCGTGTTTGTCGAGGACGCCAATGGGCAGCCGCCTAACATACCCTTTTGGTTTGGTGTCACGATGTGGCGATCCGATACATTGAGTGAGGCTGTGTCAAGGGTGAGGCAACAGCTTCAATCGCACAATGAATCGGCAACAAAAGTAGGTCAATTGGTAAAAGCGATGCACATTCCAGAACGTGGCGTGGATCAATTAATCAATTACGCATTAAATACCCAGAATGTATTGGCACGCATGCCCAGTCAATCTGACATTGTGGTAGAGCGTTTCTTTGACGGAAATAACGACATGCACTTGGTGGTGCATTCGGTTTATGGTTCACGTTTAAATCGGGCTTGGGGATTGGCATTGCGCAAACGATTTTGTAAGCAATTCAATTTTGAGTTACAGGCAGCGGCTATCGAAGATGCTTTGATATTGTCATTGAGCTCTACCCACAGTTTCGAATTGGCCAGCATCAAAGATTACCTCAATCCAGAAACGGTTAAAGACGTGTTGATTCAAGCATTATTGGACACGCCATTTTTTGTTACCCAGTGGCGTTGGAACGCTTCAGTGGCTTTGGCGGTTAAACGGCGCAATGGTAGCAAGCGTGTGTTACCACAATTTCAGCGCAATGCAGCAGAAAACTTGGTGGCAGAAGTGTTTCCAGACCAAATTGCCTGTGCTGAGAACTTGGCAGGTAATCGCACGGTACCAGACCATCCACTGGTATGGCAAACGCTTTGGGATTGTACCCAAGGGATCATGGACATTGAAGGTTTGGCCGAATTGTTGTCTCAAATCAGGTCACAAGAAGTTAATCTACATTTTGTTGACAGCCAAACGCCATCACCTGCTTCTATGGCTATCATCAATGCGAGGAATTTTGCCTTTTTGGATGAGGCACCGGCAGAGGAGCGAAGAACGCTGGCGATTCATACGCAAGGTTTGAATGATTCATTTATGGCGCAGGTTTTGAGCCCAAAAGAGATTGAGCGATTCAACCTCAGTATTCAGCCACAAGTCAGAGATACTGATGAGTTATATGAATGGATCAGTTATTGTGGCGTGGTGTGGCCGGATGAACTAAAAGAACATCAACTGACTATTAAAGATATGTTGGCAACCGGTCGATTGTTGCCAATCAGATTTCATGGTGAAACGGCCTATTTTACATTGTCACAGCAGACACATATATATAATGTATGGCCAGATGCTTTTGAACCATTCAAAAAGCCGGCAGCGAATGACAGCCTCACTGCTTTTGAAGCATCATTAAAAGAGTTGGTGATGAACCGCTTGTCAATCTTTGGTGCTTTGACGGAAGCAGACCTATTGAAGCGATTACCAGTGGCGGCGAGTTTAATGCACCAAGCCCTGTTGGCATTAGAACAACAAGGTGTGGTTTTTCGATTTCAAGATGACTACTGGATTGAGCGGCATATATTGGCGCGTTTGCGAAAAACGCATTTGGGACAGAAGCGTCAACTGGTCAAAACCATATCAATTGAAGCCTATGAACAATTCCTTAGCGTGTGGCAATACAAAACCGAACCTTTGGTTGGTTTAGAAGGCGTGCAAGCAGTGTTGGAAATGTTTCAAGGGTTCGCAGCAACAGCATCAGAATGGGAAGAAGAGATATTACAGTCCAGGGTGGCCAATTATGATGGTTTGATGTTGGATCAATTATGTCAAAGTGGGGCTTACTTATGGAAGCGGGCTGAGATTAAGTCAATAAGCTCAACATTGGCATCAAGTTCATTACAAAAAACTAAATTGACATTTTTAAACGTAGAAAATGCCGCTTTTGTAGCAGTGGATGAAGATAAGTTGGTATTGGCTCCAGAAGCAAGTCTTGTTTATGAGTTGCTGAAAACAAAAGGCGCTTTGTTCTTTCGAGACATAAAGGTGCAGTTAAGTTTGTTGCCGATCACCATAGAGCAGTGTTTGATACATTTGTTAAAACACGGCTTGATAGCTACTGATGGATTTCAGGCAGCGCGTGTCTTCAGTAAATCGCCGGCAGAACGAACGCGTCAAATACAAAAAGCAAAACGTTCAATGCGAAGGAGTCCGAATCCATATGGCTATTTAGAGATGATGGGTCGATGGAGTGTGCTGCCGAATGGTCGGTTTGACTATGAACAATGTATAGATTGGATGCTTTCCCGTTATGGTGTACTGAGTTATGATATATGGCAAAGAGAAAAGCAGCCCATCAAATGGTCGGTAGCGATAAGGTCATTGCAACGCATGGAAGCCAGGGGCGAATTATTGGCTGGCCGATTCATTGAAGGAATGGAAGGCATGCAATATGCCTTGCCTGAAGCTTATGAGCTGATTAAAAAGAGTGAAACTGTTGCTGCATAAGGGCTTGCATTTAATCCAATAAAACTAATTTCATAAAAGTGTCACAAAAGGGTTTACAAGAAAGTTTTTGGGTCTATAATTCGCACACCTTGTGAGGCAGTGGTCACGAAAAGTGACTGTTTAAAAGGTTTTTTGATTGGCTTTGAATTAAATTTCAAAAAGATGAAAAAACCGCTTGCATAAGGTGAAAATAAAGCGATAATACGCAGCCCTTCGAGATGAAGGGAAAAGATTTTGAAAGCGGT